>DYSA01000021.1 GCA_020726425.1 Fibrobacter succinogenes
ACCGAAGATCGGACTCGAACCGATACGTTATCGCTAACGGCGGATTTTGAATCCGCTGTGTCTACCATTCCACCACTTCGGCACTCAGACACGCAAAAGATATGTGATTTCATTTCAAAATGCAAGAAATAAAAGAGTTGAATCATCAATGGAGTGACAATCAATTCCGGTGGTGAGTATTGTATATTTCAAAGACTGTAAGTTTGTGATGTTAGTTAGAAAAGGGTTAATATGAAATTGTTTGGCTATATCGAAGGGTATTATGGACGGGAACTTTCTGGAGTTGAACGTCGGAGAATCATCGATCGGCTGTCTGAACAAGGTCTTAACTCATATCTTCTTGGGTCAAAAGAGGATCCATGGCATCGCGTTCACTGGAAAAATGAACCACCACTATCATATTTCGAAGAGTTAACATCATTGATTCTCTACGGAAAAGAACGGGGAGTGGTGATTATTCCCGCTGTTGCTCCGGGGCTTAGTTATAATTTTGATTGCACCGACGATGAAGAAGCGTTGATTGGACGTATTAAAGCGTTTGAATCCTGTGGTGCAGAAAAAATGGCACTCTTAATGGATGATCTTCCTTTGGAACTACCTGAATCAGCTAAAAGCACCGGCCTTTCACTGGGGCAATTTCACGGGCAGCTTATTTCTCGAATCACTAATAGTATCCCCTCTGGAAAAATGATCTTTTGCCCCACACTTTACACGAATGAACTTTTGGGTACTGGAGGAGAATCGGATACGTATTTGCTTGGTTTACACTCTTCTATGCCTGAATCAATTTCTGTTTTTTGGACCGGAAAGAACACAATTGCCGAAACGATTGACCCCGATTCTTGCCAGACAGTGACATCTATTTTTGGTGATCGAGTCATTTTTTGGGATAATTATTACGCTAATGACTATGCGACAACCCGACTATTTGTGGGGCCATTCGATAATCGTGATCATCATTTTATTACGGAATCATCAGGAGGAATCATGATTAATCCCACGGGAATGATTGAAACTGATCTAATGATTCTTGATCTTTTTGGAAAATGGTATCGCAATGGTGATTCAACAGAACTTGATTGGATGGATTCTGCAAAGAGGGCTGGGGTTCCCGAATCATTTTATGACTATTTGCCGTGGTTTCGTTCTCCATTCTCATTCCCATCACTGACAATTATTTCGGAAGAAAATTTGCAACCATTACCATTTTTTAATTCCTATCTCGTTCAGTGGCAAAGCAATTTGAAACGTGAATGGTATCCCTATCTTCATCGATTTTTTACTGAATTGAAACTCAGAAGTGGTAAAGTAGGAACCGGGCCATGGTACGAACAGCGGTTTTATCCTTGGAGTGCGAGTCGCTTGAAAGATCGTACATCTGAAGAATCATATTCCGTTTTATAGTGAAATCAAATTATTAATATTTTGGTGTAGTTTTGAGGAGTTTGTATTTCTATAGAATAATAGTAGTTTCCAATGGTACAACAACTCTGTGCGAAAACTCAGGTAAGTTGTAATAATTCTAACGTGAGTTCGGCTACCATTCAGTAATATGTACGTTTTTGAGTCAATACATTTTGGAGTGACGGTTGTATTCATCCTTCTTTGCATGATAACAATTTATGCCATTTTTGAAACATAAAAAGCGGTGGATAAAATCCATCGCTTTTTTGTACCCGTAATATGATAGTTAGAAGTAAACGGAAAGTCCGCCTCCTAGTTCACCCTTTTTGAAAGCCATCTCGATATCTACAACGCTGAGGGAAATTCTGAATCCTCCTGAGGCTTGGTGATGGTTTCTAAAGAGAGGATTACCTAACTCATCTGTTAAGTATTCATAGGGAGCCCAACTATATCCTCCGCGAAGTGAGAGTGCTCCACCGAAATTGATTTCACTACCAGTGTACATCATGCATCGATGTTTCCATTCACTATTCTTGCGCAGGTGTTTATCCATAAATCCCCAAAATCGGACATCGAATGGGATTATTAATATCACTCGATCTCCCAGTATCTTACGATTGATACTCATTCCAGCTAATAATGATTTTGTCGTACCGTTAATCCATCCACTCTCATTGTTTTCGATATTGGTAAAGCGCGTAGTATCAACAGGTATTTGAGTTGTATCGGGGGCATTAGTTATCACTGAATGCACAGTTGCAATTGAATTTTCTCTCTTGGTCCATTCGTATCCCGCTATATTTTCAAGAACTAAACCGTAAGCAAGTCCACGTTGTTTGTCGAATTGATATACACCAATATCTAATGATACCATTTGATTCGAACCATCAATTGTTGAAATTCCGGTTTCGTAAAATGATGTTGAATCGCCTATCGAAATTGGAAGTTTAGACATTGTCGGATAAGAGCCGTTAGAGTTTAGATACGTTATATTAGCGCCCCAGGACATAAATCCCTCTTTCGCCTCTTCGCGAACAAGTGAGGTGTATGTAACAACTCCTCGATGAAGTATGGGAGCTTCACCTTCACGGCTATTGCGTTGAGAATAATCGAGAGCGAGTACATTTTGTTGATCCGGTGCAAATGAAATACCCGTACCACTGATAATTTTTCCTTCGAGATTATTTTGGTATGAGCCAGATATCCCAAGTCGTTTCCCATACAGTTTGTGATATGCATACAGAGTTGCAGGGTTGAGCGAAGCTCCTGACACATTGTTTGAAAGTGCAACACCACCGCCGTTAAATGCTGCTTGGGAAATTGAAGAAGTTTCAACGAGTATTGGGAAAAGTGGATTTTGGTCTGCGAGTGTTATTGAAATAATAGCTAGAAGAATCACGTTTGTTTTCATGAAGAGATCCTTTTGGAAAAAGATTAAAAAAAAGGTTCTTGCAGAAATCCTGCAAGAACCTAGTAAATAATGGCGGACCGGACGGGGCTCGAACCCGCGACCCCCGGCGTGACAGGCCGGTGCTCTAACCAACTGAGCTACCAGTCCGCTTATTTTATGGTGGGGGTTAACGGATTCGAACCGCTGACCCTCTGCTTGTAAGGCAGATGCTCTATACCAGCTGAGCTAAACCCCCAAAATACATCAAAGAAGATAAAACAATGGCGGACCGGACGGGGCTCGAACCCGCGACCCCCGGCGTGACAGGCCGGTGCTCTAACCAACTGAGCTACCAGTCCGCTTATTTTATGGTGGGGGTTAACGGATTCGAACCGCTGACCCTCTGCTTGTAAGGCAGATGCTCTATACCAGCTGAGCTAAACCCCCAAAAACCTTCTATTTTTTCAAAAGAACTGAAAGTGGGAACAGTATCGTGTAAGAAGTTACAAGTATTACTGGTGCATATTTCCAAGAAGCGTCACTGTCAACAGGACCAACTCCAAGAAGCACAAAACCTACAATCGCAAAAAGAACACTTAGGATAAGAACCGGTACATTCATTAGGTCTGTAACCTTCATCTTAGCTCCTCTCTCAAGAACGGTTAAAATATACGAAAAGACATTTCAAGATGCAAGAGGTAATTTAACTTTTTCTAATATTTTTTCTTTTTGCTCTGAATCAGTTACTTCTGATACTTCTTTGATTGTTTTCCCCGAGTAGTCAATAACTTCATTAAGAAGCTCTGCAAGGTTCATCAGTTGGTCGCCTTCACGGAGTTTAACTTTTTCAGTAAAGTCACCTTCGAGAACACGGTTCATCGCGAGTTCAAGTCGATAGACGGGCCCTGCGAGTTTATGTGAGAAGAAAATTGTGAGTAATAAAACCTGGGCCATCAAAAGGAAAAATCCAGGGAGAATGATCCAAACCAGCAATCTGACCACGGCCAACTGTTTCCCCTTATCTTGCGCAAATCCCGAAACTGTGCTTTTTACACCTTCGAGGGCTGACTTATACTCTTCGGCTGTGGGCGATTGTTTGCCTTCAAGTGAAAATGTCACCTGTTCGGTAATGTCGCGATTAAGAAGTTCCAGCGACCCTTCGAGCCCGCGAACGAGTGAAAAGTAAAATAACAGAGCAAAAAAAGCGAGTAGTGACAGCATGGGTATTGCAAAACTTAGCATATACTTGCCCTGTAATTCTCGGTTGATAAAAAACTGTTTACGCTTGTACTTCGCCATTTTCTAACTCCTCTTCTTCGGGATACTCTATGCGACTATGGAAAACACCTTCCAAAATCGGCATCATACCATTTGTTATTTCAGATAAATCACTTAAGGTAAGTCCACATTCATCAAGTTGATTATGTGAAATTTTACCCCATATTATTTTTTTGACTACTTCGCGAACATCTTTTAAGGAAACTCCCTTGAGAGTTCGTGAAGCTGCTTCTACAGAATCTGCAATCATGACTACTGCATTTTCGCGTGTTTGTGGTTTTGGGCCGCCATAAGAATAATCTCTGATATCAATATCGCTATTGTTTGATTTTTCTTCAAGAGCTTTTTGGTAAAAAAAAGAGATTGGTCCATCGCCATGATGTTGAGGAATGACATCTTTAATGGCCTGCGGGAGTTTGTACTCTTCTGCGAGTTCAAGACCTTCGCGGATGTGGCCGGCTATTATTCTTACGCTCATTGATGGGGATATCATATCATGAACATTGCGTTTTGAAAACTGATTTTCAATAAAGTTTTGTGGTTTTTTCAGTTTTCCTATATCGTGGTAATAGGAAACAACCCGGCAAAGAAGGCCGTCAGCACCAATAGCGTTTGCTGCTGCTTCCGCGAGATTTGCAACCATAATGCTATGGTTGTATGTCCCTGGAGCTTCAATTGCGAGGCGCTTCAGAAGTGGATGATTCATATCTGCAAGTTCCATAAGGGTCATATCAGTAGTAAGATGGAAATGCTGTTCGAATATGGGGAGTAATAAAAAAGAGAACGCGATAGTTGCAATCGCATTAGCTACAGAGAAAAGAATGATTTTTGCAAATAGATTTACTGTCGGATCTGTCCCATCGACAAAGGTCATAGTAACACCAATGAGTAGATTTGTGAGAGCAACCCATACTACCATCAAGAGAAAATCACGTCTATAGCGAAGCGAAGCGGCTAATCCACTTACTATTCCTCCTGAAATCAGCACGCCAAGGGGGATAATTGGATTGTAGTTTCCAAGAATTCCACCATAGACAGAGAAGAATACGGTAAGTATGAATCCTGTTTCCTTGTTGAATAATGCAGCAGCAATCAGCGAACCTATGACCATCGGGACAGCGGTGTAGACGATCGCTGAACTGTGATCCATTACATCAGGGGCAAGACTAGACATGATCAGAGCGCCAATGCGAATAATGATAAAACTTGCAACCATAATCATTGCAAGTGTGTTGAAATAGGTAACTCGGGCAATTCCTTGTGGAACTAATCCAAATAGACTTCTGATGAGAATAAGTGATAATCCAAAGAGAAGCAAAAGAGTCGTGCTCTGAGAAATAATCGATTTTACTGCTATCGAAGCTGCATATTTTACATGGTGCTGTCGCTGAAGTGCACTTAGATTTTCTTCGATAAGTGCTGTAACAAGTTGGTTCTTGCGAACGATCTCGACATTCCGAGGTATCGTACGCAATATCGGCTTGATTTTCATACGTGCTTCAGAGCGAAGAATGTCAGTCTTTTTGGCATCATAAATGAGTGTTGGTTTAACAATCACATCGAATGTGGTATATAGTGCTGAAGCTAAATATGTTTTTTCATCTGTGGAACCTGTTATCGTGTCAAATAATGTAAGATACAAATCTGGTATTGTTACTAATTTGCTGCGAGGAAAATTCTGTTCAGTTTGGCCAGATAGAATGGTAATTTCAGATGATGTCGTGATTGTATGCCGAAATTTTCCGTCAAATTTTTCTCGATATTGTTCGAGCTTTCCTTGGTTTTCAGCAAGAACATGTGAAAGAATTCCATTTGATAATGCAGATTTTATTTCTGAAAAAAAGAGTGTGAAAAGTTCCTTGTTTTCCTGAATCGAAATAATCTCTTCTGTGGAATAGTATTGAGAAAGATGCTCAATAGATTTTTGAGAAAGAGAATCTTTGGGATTGGTATTTTGTAAGATTGTGATGTTGTGTAGAATTGATACTAAAATACTGGTAACAGATTTTGCACTCTGAATATCTTTTCTAAAGACAGGTGTTACCGCTGCTTCTGCTTGGCGAACATCTTTTTGGAACGTCGAATCATCTTTGAAAATTTCAATTTTAAATGGGGCTATGACGGTTTGTTCAGCGAGCTCTCCTGCACGTGCATACCGTTCAAATGTAAGTGCTTTTTGATAGGGGAAAGCGAACAGGAGTGCGATAATAAAAACTGCGATGGCTATTTTGTGATGTTTCCGATGTGGGTGAGGTTTACTTAAACCTTTGCGGGCATATTTGTCGTTAAGATGATGTTTTTTATAAGTTAAAGATGACATGGGAAGCTTTAGTATTAAAATTTTCTGCTGAGGCCGAGAGAAATTTGATACTTATTCTTTTCTGGGTGAAAAAACATGGCGTAATCTCTTTAAATAATTTATGTGCATGGTTATAATCCATGCACATAAATAGAGGGGGGGTAGAAGAGAGGTGTTCCACTGAGATGACCATTAATTTTCCGAAGCACTCATTGACTTACTTGAAACTTTATATTCCAAAATAAGCCGTTCTTTTTTCTTTTCTGCAAGTAATTTCTCTGCATTTTCGGCAGAAAGACGAGCGCTGTCGAGTGCGATTGTAGCTACTTTATTTGAGTCATTTTCTTTTTTTTGTTTTGCCGAAACGGCAATAAATGAGAGTGAAATAACTAATACCACAAAACTAAATGTCGAAATTTTCATGGGATAAACCTTTCAAGAAAAGTATGTGTACTACCACAGTATCACGTGTCTAAATGGAATATATATCAGTAATTGATGAATTTCCATGATTTCAAATCTCTCTATGAATCTTCCGTCGAAACTACTTTTTTAATTTTGTGTCCGAGAGCCATTAACTTTGATGGATCTATTTGTTGATTGACTATTTCAGATCCTAGTTTTTCAATTAAAAATAGTTTGAAATCTTTACTCGTGGATGTATTGAATTCTTCAACGAGTACTTCGGCTTTGTCATATCCGATAATTGGTAAGAGTGCCGTTATTATCGAAGTTGTGTTGAAAAGTCTTTTCTCGCAAATTTCTTTGTTACACACTATGCCCAGAACATGTTTTGAAAGAATGTTGCTGGCATCTGTTAATCGATCAATCATCCCGAGAATTGAGTCTCCAAGAAGTGGAAGATACTCGTTAATTTGAAGTGTACCCAGAGCTGCACAATCATTAATTAGTGCTGAATCATTTTTTGCTTTTAGGCCAAGTTGAATAACTGTTTCGATGATAACAGGGTTGACTTTCCCCGGCATTATTGATGATCCCGCTTGTAACTGAGGGAGTGAAATTTCGCCAACCGAGTGGAGCCAGCGAAGGTCCATAGCAATCTTAATGAGATTAACCGCATTTGCAGCTAAGACAGCCGAAACTTCAACATAGGCATCGGCATTGGCTGTTGAGTCTATCGCATGATCTGCACGACCAAGAGGAAGTCCCGTGTCAGCGCGAAGCTTTTCGATAATTCTAAAAATGTATTTTTGTGGAGCTGTGATTCCTGTTCCGATTGCTGTTCCACCAATGTTGACAGTTCGAATTCGCTCTTCACCTTTAAAGCAGCGCCAACGGTCTCGTTCAATGGCTTGCGCAAAAGATGCGAACTGTGATCCCATTGTCATTGGTACTGCATTTTGAAGTTCTGTCCGGCCCATAGTAAGTATCTGGTCGAACTCTTTTTCTTTTTTTTGAAAAGCTCCTTGGAGTTCTGCAGCTGCTTCGGTGAGTATTCTCAGTTTTCTGATTATCGCCATTTTCAGAGCTGTGGGGTATACATCGTTAGTGGATTGGTGCATGTTAACGGTCTCTATGGGATGAATGTATGAGTACGTTCCACAAGCCATACCCAGAATTTGTAACGCTCTATTTGCAATTACTTCATTGATACACATGTTTGTCGAAGTTCCCGCTCCACCTTGATAGGCGGGAAGTGAGAAATCGTATTCAATTTTTCCATCAATGATTTCATTTGCTGCTTGTGTAATTGCTGTTACTTTTTGGGGTTCAATATATCCGAGTTGTCCATTTACTTCAGCGGCAGATCGCTTAATCTCTGCAATCGCTTTAATGAGATCTTGAGAAACTACTGGTCCCGTGAGGGGGAAATTTGCAATTGCTCTGACAGTGTGAATTCCATGGAGAGTATCCGTTGAAAGTTCAGCTGTTCCAAAATGGTCTTTTTCAATTCTCATATTTACTTCTTGCTTAAACCTGATTTTACACTAACTCCAGGGATGTTGCCCAGTTTGCCAGTGAGCGTTCCTATTTGATCGGTACTCATGTCCACAACGAGTGTTATTACAGAAACATCTTTTTCTTTGTACGGAACACCAGTTCGAGCGATAATTCCTTCTGCATACTGTGAGATAAGAGAGTTAACCAATTCAGCAGAGGTGATTCTGTTTTCTATGATTATTCCGACAAATCCAAGTCGAGTTGCCATGCTCTGCACTCCTTTAGTCCTTTCACAATTCCATCTTAAAATAGTTGTTGGATATACACGTTCATTTAAATTGGTAAAGAAAAAGGGCGACCCATAAATGGGTCGCCCTAAAAAATGATGCCAGATTAAATTATTACAGCCCGAAATCTTTTATGAGCTTATCGGCTAGTTGATCTGCAAATTTCGATGAGTTGTAAAAACCATCATCGAGTTTTCTGCGGATTTCATTAATTTTATCTTGTCTAATTTCTGGTTCAGCTTGAATACGCGCAGCAACAACACTGGCGCTAGCTTTGGTCTCGCTAACATTTTTCGCATCGGAAGAGAGGCTTGCCTTGTCTGCCTTTCGCGTATACATAGACGACTTAGAAGAAGTGTTTTCCTTCTTAGAATTGTCTACTTTGCGCAACTCTGTGGTTATCGCATTTTGAACAGATTCTAGCCGCATTGTCATCACCGTCCTCTCGAGTTCATAGCTTCACTTGTGTCTATAATATCGGCACTATTTGGAAAATCTTTAGAACAAATTTCAGATTAAATTAGCCGACCATGTTAACCATATCAAACATAGGCATATACATTGCAATCAAGATTGTGCCAATGACCGCACCCATTACAACAATCATGATCGGTTCCATGACAGAAGTCAGACCTTCAACGGCTGCATCGACCTCTTCTTCATAAAATGAAGAGATTTTTTCAAGCATCGAAGATATATCCCCTGTCTTTTCACCAACTGCAATCATGTGAACTACCATAGGGGGGAAAATTCCCGTTTCACCCAAAGGCTCGGCGATTGTTTGTCCGCTTGTGATTTTGTCAACCGCTGTCATTAGCCCTTTTTCAACAACCTTGTTTCCTGAAGTTTTGGCGGTTATTGTCAGTGCTTGAAGAATGCTAACACCACTGGATAGAAGCGTTGACAGTGTTTGCGAGAATCTACTAACCGCTGTTTTGAGAAGAAGTGGTCCAATTACCGGCATTTTCAAGAGGACTGAATCCACTACAAAAGCACCTTTTTCTGTACCGTAATATCTCTTGAACATAAACCCTAGGGCAAATGCCGCAATTACAAGAAGAATGAGGTACTTTTGCAGAAAGTTTGAAACGCCCATAACCAAACGAGTAGGTAGAGGGAGTTCGCCACCCATGTCAGAGAACATTTGAGCAAACTGTGGAACCACGAAGGTTAGAAGAATACCTGTTGCTCCTCCTGCGATAACCATAAGTACAATCGGATACGACATTGCACCTTTTACTTTGCGCTGAAGTTTGCTCGCTTTTTCTTGGTAGTCTGCAAGTCGCAACAAGATTCCATCGAGGTTACCAGATGCTTCTCCTGCTGCAATCATGTTGCAGTAAAGGTCACTAAAAATTTTGGGGTGTTTTCGAAGAGAGTCTGCAAGGGTGTTACCACCTTGAATGTCAATTGAAACTTGCTTAAGAGCTACTTGGAGTGGTTTTGCTTCAGTTTGTTCCGCAAGAATATCCATACACTGAACAAGGGGAAGACCTGCCGATGTCATAGCTGCAAATTGGCGAGTAAATCTCGAAAGGTCTTCGATTTTAACGCCACCGTTAATGCCGACGCCTGCAGATGTTGGTTTTACTTTGACAGAAGAAGGACGGATTTTCTTCTGGCGAAGCATGGTGATAACAGCATCGCGATCTTTTGCGCGCATTTCACCATTGACTTTTTTGCCATTTTGGCCGGTACCTGAGTATATAAACTGCGGCATTCGTTATCCTTTTCTTAAGAGAGAAGAAGGCGCTGAAGCGCTTCGGGGTTCGGGCTTTTGGATATTGCATCGGTGAGTGATATTTGGCGGTCGTTGTAGAGTCGCGCCAGGTCTGAATTCATTGTGTGCATACCATCTTTTTGACCAATTTCCATGATCCCTGGAATTTGGTGCATTTTATCATCGCGAATAAGAGAACGAATCGCATCGTTTGCAACCATTACTTCGGTTGCAATAATGCGCCCTCCACCAATTTTGGGGACAAGAGTTTGCGATACGATCGCTTCTAATACCATTGATAGTTGAGCTCTAATTGTAGATTTTTGGTTTGCAGGAAACACGTCGACAATACGGCTAATTGATTTTGCCGCAGAGTTTGTGTGGAGTGTTCCAAATGTTAGGTGTCCTGTTTCGGCGATTGTTAACGCAGCTTGAATAGTTTCGAGATCTCGCATTTCCCCAATAAGAACAATGTCTGGGTCTTGGCGAAGAGCTACTTTTAGTGCTGATGCAAATGATTCTGTATCTTGCATGATTTCGCGTTGGTTGACCATGCAGTTTTTGTGGTTATGTACAAACTCGATTGGATCTTCAATGGTGAGAATGTGTTCATGTCGTACATCATTAAGGTAGTCAATCATTGCTGCAAGTGACGTTGATTTTCCGGATCCTGTTGGACCTGTCACAAGAATGAGACCGTTGGGGCGATTCATCAGATCTTTAATAATTTGTGGCAGGTTGAGATCTTCGAACGTTTTCGCTTGAGATTCAATGTAGCGAAGTGCGATAGCGCATTGACCTCTTTGGCGGTACACATTAGCACGGAATCGTCCGATCCCTTTTGCACCAAACGAAAAGTCTACTTCGTTGTTTTTTTCAAACTTGTTTTTTTGCTTTTCGGTCATAATACTGTAAGCAAGCGCTTCGGTCTGGTCGCGATTGAGAATTTCTCCGCCGTTGTCGCGAAGGGCTCCGTCAACTCGGTACATAGGAGGGCGACCAACAGTGATGTGAAGGTCGGAGGCGTGCAGTTCGAGGGTCGACTTAAGGAGATCTGTTACTGATGCCATTGGGAAACCTCTCAGTACGAAATAATCGTTGAAATTGTTCTAGAATCCGCTTGTTTTGGTTTGATTGGTGTTATTCCAAACTTCTCGTCAAAAGGTGTTTGAATCACCGAATCATCACACCCCTGCCATGGTTCTAGGCAAATGTATGGTGCGTTGGGAACAGCCCAGAGACCGAGGTGTGGGTGTCCATTAAACTCGACGGTTGTTTTAATACCGCTTTCAGGATCATACAACGAAACGAAACGATTGTCAAAGGCTTCCATGTCAAGAATGAAAGTATCTGCGAGTTCTGTGTCGGTAATGTGAAGTGGGCCTTCGATTGCAAATCCGCGATCTTCACCAGTGAGAAGGCACTCTTTGTCTACGCCGATTTGGATGTGTTCGCCTTCTGGCAATAAAATTTGAACGGAAGATCGTTTTGAAGCATCACTATTAACGGGAGTTTTAAAGCCGGGATGCCAGCCAAATTGGAACCACATTGTTTCTTCGTCGTCATTAATTATTGTAGCGGTGATGTCGAGACGATTGTCTGTTAATGTATAACGAATTGAAAGGGTGCAGTCCCAAGGATAATTCAGTTCGCTCTGCTTCGTGTGAGTAAGAAGATATTCGACCCACGCGGAATCAAAGTCTGAACCATGATCTACGCGTTCAAACCGTGAAATGCGAGCTATTCCATGACTTGGCAGTTCGATTACTTTGCCTGATGTAGTTGTGCTTTTGTTGTTTTGAAGGCCACCCACAATAGGGAAGAGAAAGGGAGCATGTTTTTTCCAGTAGTGGTGTTGAGGATTTGTGTCGTCATCATTGACTAGTAATCCAGTCCAACCAAGGGCAGGATGATTTACTTGAAGACTCAAAAGCTCTGCGCCCAAATGGGCTACTTTGATTTTGATGGATTCATTTTCGAGGATGTCGTACTCTTCACCAGTAGTAGTTTGCCATGCCATACGGTCGATTCCTTATTCTATATACATATATTCTTGAGAAAATACGTCAGAACTTAGTTCATTGCAATAATAGTTCATTAGAAGTGAAATTATCTGGTACTTTACACTTGGTATGAACGAAGTTGTACAATATTACTCTACCCGTATGAACGTGATGGAAATTATATTCACCGCCAAACTGTAAATACAGATTTTTTCTGTCTAAAGTATTATTCAATCAGGGAAGGTCCATAGGATGTCAGTACTGAAAAATAACGGTCAGTTCAGCTTCAATGCAAACAACGAAGTTGTGATCAAAGAAAAAAAAGGTGACATGACCCGTGAGCCATGGCTTATGCTTATGGCCCGTCGTAACAAAAAACCCACTGATACTCTTTGTTGGGGTATGACAAGTAACGGTACTTCGTTTGCTCGTATCGGTACTCAGGAAGGTGATATCCTGAACGGTTTCGTTCATGAAGATCCTTACAAAACTCGTATGCTTGGTTCATACGCGTACTTCCGCACTGAAGACGGAAAATACTTCTCAAACGCATGGTATCCATGTGTTCACGCTGACCAGGAACTCGAAACTACGTTCGGTTTTGGTTACACAAAATTTGTTACAAAGTACAACGGTTTCGATATTGAAACTACTAACTTCGTACCAAACACTTACGATGCAATGGTTCAGATCATCAAGATCACCAACAACGAAAAAGTTGCTCGCAAAGTAAAAATGTTCAACGTAAACCCTATCAACATCGGTGATGCTCGTGAAATCCAGTTCTCTGGTTTCAACACACTTATGCTTGGTGGCGGTATCATCGATAAAGATATCAATGCTTGTGTATGGCGTTATGGGTACGGTCGTGGATTCGAATCTAACGAAGAGACTGTAAACTCAATGTTCGGTAAAGTAGCAGTTCATACTACTTCACTTCCGAACAACCAGTTCTCAACTCGTTACGATGAATTCGTTGGTCACCACTCAAATACTATGGGCAACCCTGATGCTGTAGTACTTGACCTCGACCTTCCGAACCGCAACGCTGAAGAAAACTGTTCTTCACTTTCAGCTATTAAAAACGAATTCGTTCTTGAAGCTGGCGAAACTAAAGAGATCGTTATTACAACAGTTACATCTTCAACAGAAGACTACTACTGTGATGGCAAAAAATCTCTTAAAACTTTCCTCGCTGAAGTTCTTGTTCCTGCAAAAGCTTGGGAAATGTTTGCTGACGTTAAAAAAGAGTGGAAAGAAGAGCTTGGAAAACTTTCAATTCAGGTTGAAGGTGTTGATGAAATTCTTAACCCATCATATAAATGGCTTCAGTATCAGTGTGCAATGGTTGCACTTCTGAACCGTATGAAATCACGTTTCCACTCAGGATTTGAGTATGGATACGGATTCCGTGATATTCTTCAGGATATCCTTGCACTTCTTCCATACGATCCAAAACCGGCTAAAGAACTTATCAAGTTCACTGCTCAGCAGATGTTCTCAGACGGTTTCGTATACCACAACTTCTTCGTGACCGCTAACGGTAACAAAGGATTTGTATGTGCAGACGACCCACTTTGGCTCATCTACGCAGTATGTGAATATGTAAAAGAGTCTGGCGACACATCGATTCTTACCGATGTTGTTCCTTACTGTGATGGTAAAGAAGGATTCGACGATGCTGAAGGTACTGTTCTTGAACACCTTAAAGTAGCAATCGCGAAAGTATGGCGTCAGTCTGACAACGGTCTTCCGTATACTCTTATGGCTGACTGGAACGATGACCTTTCTGGTCTGTTCACTCATACTTCGACAATGGCTGCTCAGCAGTTGTTCAAAGCGCTCAACGATATGGTTGATCTCTTTGTTGCAACTGGTATCGAAGGTGATCTTATTGCTGACTACAAAGCAAAAGCTGCTACAGTTCTCGCTTCTGTTGAAGGCAAATGTATCGACAAAAAAGGTAACTATATCCGTGCGAAAGCTCCGGCTGACTACAAAAAGGTTCTCGCTTCACTCGACATGGGTAAATCAGAGTGTGACCTTTCTGACGTTCAGAAAGAGATGGAAGACGCTGGCGTAACTCCTACCGACCTCGGTAACAGTGAAACAGACGGATACACATTCTTCGAACCTATCGCTTGGGCAGGATTCTCTGGAATCGCGGACAAAGCTCGTTTCGACAAGTGTATGACTGTTTGTGAATCAGACCTCGATGACCTGTATGGTATCGCGATCTGTCAGGGTGACAAAACTATGGCTGAAGGAAAACTTCCTACCGATGGTCAGGCGTGGAAACGTTCTGCTCCAGGTAAGAAAGAAAACGGCGGACAGTTCCGTCACCTTGAATCATGGTATATCGCTTCTCTCTGTAAATTTGGTTACGGTAAAAAAGCTCACGATGTATATATCAAAACCCTTCCTGCGGTTGCTTCAAGCCACGATCCATTCAACTATGCTGTTGAACGTTTCGTGTTCCCTGAGTATGTTTCAGGACCTGCGTCTAACGACCACGGTAAAGCTGGACACACTTGGTTGACAGGAACAGCTCCAACTCGTCTTGGCGTACTTATCGACTGGATCTATGGTATCCGTCGTCAGTACAACGGACTTCTCGTTGATCCATGTGTAACTCCAGAATGGAAAAAGTTCTCTGCAACTCGTACATTCCGTGGTACAACATTCAACGTGAACTTCTCTAACCCGAACGGTGTTGAAAAAGGCGTTAAGTCTATCACCGTTAACGGAACTGCAATCGAAGGGAATGTTATTCCACTTTCGTATGCAAACGGTGGAGTTGTGACTGTTGAAGTGGTAATGGGTTAATCCCGAATCTCTGAAACAATCGTTTTAGATAGAACGGCGATCTTCGAAAGAGGGTCGCCGTTTTTCGTTTGCCTTCACTATGACCAAAACCTATCTTTGACCGAAATCATTTTTCCAAACAGACAGGTGAACAATGAGAACTATGACACTACAATCTGCAGAGCATTCGCTTTCTGAAGTGATTGGCTATTCGCTTAAAACTCACGATGAGATTTGCATTGCTTCCGACGATGGTGCGGTTGTTGTGATTCCTCAAAGTGATTATGACTCTATGCAGGAAACACTTCGTGTTTTATCTGATAAAAAGTCACTTCTTGCTTTGCTTGAAGGCCACTTTGCTCGTGATCATGAAAAAGGTTTGAAATCATATTCGGTCGAAGAGGCATTCGGTGATCTATAAAATTCGCATTCTTGAAAATGCGAACGAAGATTTGAACTGGCTTCGTAAAAAATGATCGAACAAGTTATCTCAAAGTCTTTGACCTTGTTCGAGAAATCTCTGTAGAACCACGATCAGGAACCGGAAAGCCGGAACGCCTCAAGTACTTCGAAAAAGAGGTTTATTCCCGACGAGTAAATCAGAAAGATCGGCTGATCTATACAATTTATGAAGGCTTACAGGAGATTGATATCTCGTCATGCCGCGGTCATTACGAATAAATAAATTTGGTTTGTGAGATCGCGGCGATCTTCGAAAGAGGGTCGCCGTTTTTTCACATTCTCAACATGGATTTTCCTAATGATTTTTTTTGTCATTCCCACGGATTCTCCGTGGGCTGAAATTGGGTGCTCCTGTCGGAGCAAAAACGATACATATAGCGTGATGTGTCAATCAAAAAGAAATGGGGTGCTCCTGCCGGAGAAAAGTCATCAATAAACACCTCGATAAGCAATTGTATTGAAAATTTTCTTCCCGTCTTAGTACACCTCTGAGTATATTTCTTCTGCCGTACGACTGACGCAACTGAGGAGTTTACCTCAAGGGAGTACGGATCAAAAAAAGCCGAGCGTCTGGGCAGTGTTTTTATAAACCTGTCCGGAGCTATGGTCTCCGGACAAACAGAAGGAGTCCTCTATGGATAATCTGAAGAAGTTTGACTCGGAAATCTTCGAAGCACAATCTTGGATCTCACGTTTAATATTCCGGTGAACAAATCCCCGGGCAGTTGTAAAAAGTCTCATCCTTTTTGAAAAAATATCTATCCCAGAACGGAAATGTCCGACACTGAACTGGTCTTGCGTCATACACCGAACAGCACTTCTTTTCTAAATCAAAGTAGATGCACGCGAACTGTCCGTTGTCCAGATGCACTTCGCGGATGGAAAATCCCTGTTCCGTTTTGATCAAATATTTCTGCCGAAGCTTGTGCACCGGAAGCTGCAGAACTTCTGCCATGCGACTGATCTCTGATTCGCTGATTATTATATGCCCCGATTCTCCAAGACAACATTTTCCGCCACAGGATTCACAGGCTGTGGGGTCAAACGA
>DYSA01000341.1 GCA_020726425.1 Fibrobacter succinogenes
ATAACCTGTTTCAACGCCGTTTCAACAGTCTGCAGTCTCACCGAATCGCGATCACCACCAAAAACATTTCGGGTAACCACACTTCTCCCCTTCCCAGAAGTTCCAATGTAAACCAGACCGACAGGTTTGTCGACAGTTCCTCCGCCGGGCCCAGCAATTCCGGTCACGGAGATTCCCCAATCAGTTTTGATCAGATCCACAACACCTTCGACCATCTGAAGTGCCGTTTCTTCAGAAACAGCACCGACCGTGGCAAGAGTTTGTGGATTTACACGGAGAACATTCTGTTTCACGGAATTATCATAAGCGATTACTCCTCCATAATACCAACTTGATGATCCAGCGAGCGCGGTCAGTTCGGCACCGATCATTCCTCCGGTACAAGATTCAGCAGTGGAAATAGTTTCGGAGCGATTCAAGAGAAGTTCAGCGAGTTTTAGAGCGTGCTTGTTCATTTAAATCCTTTTGATAAATGATAAATCGATTAAACGACAAAACGAAATTCAGTGTATCTTCGATTGATCATTTCAACGATTAATCGTTTTGTCGATAATAAAAATTCAGCCCGAAACCAACGGCTTCGAGCTGAAAAAAGAATTCATTATAAAAAGGAGTTTATCCTTTTGCCCCACAACACTTTTTGTATTTCTTGCCACTTCCACAAGGACAAACATCATTGCGTCCAACTTTTTGAGTTGAATTGATAACGGTTCCCGGTTTTGGAAACTGGCTGTCGTAGAAATACCATTTGTCTTCAAATTTTTTGAACTGAGCAAGTTCGTGGTGTTTAGCAACCAGATCTTTTTCACGATAGTACGCCACAAATTCAACAAAGCCATCTTCTGATGCATTGATAATCTGAAGCTGTTCCCACGTTGTTGAGTTCGCCCATGACTGAAGCTCTGTTTCATTCAACTCAGCAGCTTTTTCAGGGTGAGTTGTTTTCATGATATACGGAATATTCTTATCTGCATAAGCGGTATATCGTGAACGCATCATCTGCTCAGCAGACTCGGCAACTTTTGATCCAGAAATAAGTAGATCACAACACTCTTCATACGTTTTTCCTGAACCACACGGACAAATTCTCATACGAGCTCCAACTATTGGAAATTGATTGTTTTCGGTCTAAAGATACGACATCAACTCACTGTACGCAAGTTTTATCAACAACAGAGTCAACGAAGTAAGAAGTCCCGATGCAATATCATCGAGAAACGAACCGATTCCCTGTTTCATATCAGTAAGATAGTGAATAGGCCACGGCTTAACGATGTCATAAAAACGGTAAAGCGCAAAGGCCATAATAATCATTTTTGGGGATATGGGTACAAAGGCAAAGGCGAGAGTCATTCCGAGGATATGATCAATAGCAATTCGTTTGCGAAATGCATCTTCAGTCGTACCGATGAGTACTGCCATAACGATGACACCGACAATAACCAATGGGGTAATCGTTGTAAGACCTTCATGAGAGTAGAGTTTGGTAATAAAACCCTGATGTTTCCAAAAAAGAATTGCCATGATCGCAGAGATCACCGTTCCCGAGGCGGGAAGCCAACCGATTCCAAAACCGGAAACGATTGCAAGTCGAATTTTGGACCACGCACTGTTCGTATTCATCGATATCCTCCAGTGATCACTCGACGTTCATTCAAAGCTTGATCGAGGGTAAATCGATCGGCATACTCAAGATCCATTCCTGCGGAGAGTCCGCGAGCAAATCGACTGACGGTAATGGGAAACTCTTGTAAAATTCGAGATATATAGTGAGCAGTCGTTTCGGCTTCGTTTGATCCGCCCAGACCGATAATAACTTCCGCAATTGGTTCCGACGAAATGCGATTGCGCAGTTCTTCAAGGGTGAGACTATCCGCCGTGATACCGTTCATCGGCGACAACACGCCACCGAGCACATGATACACACCTCGATAGCGACCACTCTGTTCCAGAACCCACATATCCCGTGGTTTTTCAACCACACAAAGAGTTGTTGTGTCCCGGTTTTCAGAACTACACACGGAACATATCGCGGTTTCACTCCACGTAAAACAGCGATCACAGCGACGAACTTTCTGTTTTGCTGCCACAAGGGCGTGAGCGAGTTCGTAAGAAATAGCTTCATCCTGTTCAAGAAGATGAAGCGCCATTCTCCACGCGCTCTTTTCTCCCACGGATGGAAGTTTCTGAAGCGCCGCCGCGAGTCGTTGAACCGAATCGGTCACTGATTAAAATCCTGGAAGTTTCATACCACCGGTGATCGCACCCATGGTTGATTCATTGAGATTTTTAGCCTGTTCAAAGGCATTGGTATAGGCTGCCATAATGAGATCTTCGAGCATTTCTACGTCTTCAGGATCAACGGCATCTTTATTCAAGGTAATCGATTTCATCTGTTGTGAACCGGTCATGGTAACTTTGACCATGCCACCGCCCGCAGTTCCTTCAACTTCTTTAGACTGAATCTCTTCTTGCGCTTTCATCAGTTTCGCCTGCATTTTTTGCGCCTGTTTCATCATCTGTTGCATATTCTGCATAAAAATCTCCTTTTAAATGACTTCCGCATTAAATTTTTCGATAAGGGCCGCAATTATCGGTTCCCGTTTAATTTCATCTTCAATTGCGCGTTGATGATGACTCTGCCGCATAACGGTCTGATTCATTTCCGGAGCTGGTCCAGATCCGGCTCCTCCATCCGCAGGAGTATCGATTTTTGCCGCTACGGTGAGGTGAATTTTTAGTTTTTCACCGCTGAACTGGAATATTTCCCGTTCGATAATCTCGCGATTTTCAGAGCGGGAGAGTTCATGTTGTTGGAACGAATAGGTAGAAACAAACTGCACATCAATGGAGTCTGCAGTCACTTCCATGACAGAACCCAGTTGAAGCCATGCCGCAAGAACGGGTTTTTGTCGAGCAAAATGTTGCAGGAAACGCGTCCACTCTTGCTGAATTGATCCATTTACCGGCGATTCATTTTTCTGTACCGGAACATCGGGAAGTGCATCAACTGCAACCGGTTCACCGTGATCGTGTTCAGATATGGCGTGATATCCACTCAGATCCGCTTCCACGTCATCATCTTCCAGAAGTTCGTCCAGATCATCGCCGAGATTTGCGGGGATTGTCGCAGGAATTTCTTGAAGAGCAATCGGGGCTGGTTCAATAATTGGTTCCGTGCGAGCAAATGGATCGGGACTAAAGAGATCAGCTTGCAGTGACGTATCAATTTCATCATCTTCTTCAGGCATTCCATATTCACCCGCAGGCTCTGAAATTGCTTCCGATTCATCCTCTTCAGGACTATTTT
>DYSA01000342.1 GCA_020726425.1 Fibrobacter succinogenes
AGCTAAGTTGAACTCATCGAAAGCTAAGTTGAACTCATCGAAAGCTAAGTTGAACAGATAGAAGAGTATATGTGTATAAAATTCGATTCAGATGATTCATCTTAGTTACATCTGATTCGATTTTGAAATAATTGGTACCAAAGAAAATGAAATATCGCCATTTTAGTAACCCCAAAAGGAGTGCTTATGAAAGCGCAAATCACCCGTAACTACCCAATGTCAGATGACCGTATGCTTCAAACGTCATCACTGGTGAGCAATCTCTACGAGGAAGACCACACTTATTACAACAAGAGATATCCCACTCTCTTTCCTGAAGATTTTAAGATTATCTTGAAAGAGCATATTGCATCAGGATATAAGATGCACAGTGATGAACACGCTCGGCACCAAATCTTAATGGAAGGGATTCAGATTAAAGAGAGTGTAAAGAAATTTAAAAAGAAACACTCTGAGATCGAGCCATTTATCAAACGGGCGCTTGCGGATAACGAAATGGCAAAAAAAATGTTGGGTATTGGCACACTGAGTAAAATGACAGAAACGCCGAGCAATCTGCTCCTTGCAATCGGTCATTTTTTACTCACCCTGCGCACCTACGAACAAGAACTTCGCAACTATGGATTATCAGATGGAGATATTGCCGCATTTGTGGCAATCGAAGCTGAACTACAAACACATCGCGATGACCATGATCTTGCCAAGTTGAACAGACAAGATATGACAGTTCAGCGCATCAACCATTTTAACGAAATCTGGGCTATGGTAAAATCGGCGATAGACTCTGCTCCGGCGGTACTTCCTGAAGCTCGAGCGGCGAAATATAAAATTACTACTACCGATCATAAAGCGAGTGAAACAAAAACGGATTCGCCAGATGATTGCGGTAGTGATTCGTAGTATTTTGATGGAGAGCGTACCTCTCCTCTGCTTTGTTTAAATCAATTGAAAAGACCTGAGTATATCTTAAAAAGAGATTGTGAATTGTTCCCGATCTCTTTTTTATTCGAGCACCATTGATGTACATTTGAATGTGCAATTCTCAATAAAATCCCCCAAAATTTTCATTGTAAAAACATACTCCTACCTTCGCGGTCTCATCCAATCGACTCCACACCGACAGCTCTCTCCTATTCCTCAAAATTGTTCAACAAGCTCTGTGAATACCCATCGCGAAATACGAATCTTTCATTTCACGAGCATTGAGTAGAAATGGAGCAATTAGTCATATAAAACGATCGCGTAAACACAATCGGCTAAAACTATTTTCCCCGCAACAAAAACAAACAGAAGGATCAATCGTGATAACCGTTTCAAATATCAGTAAAGTAGTCAGCGGAAGAACCTTGTACAGTGGCGCTTCATTTCAGATTAACGATGGCGAAAAAGTCGGTCTTGTGGGCCCAAATGGTGCGGGAAAAACCACTCTGTTCCGCATGATCGTGGGCGAAGAGCGTCCCGATGAAGGAAATATCGCCATCGTGAACGGAATCCGTGTGGCTTATTTCTCTCAGAGTGTTGGTGAAATGAAAGGGCGGTCGGCGATCAACGAAGTTATCGGTGGGAACGCTCGCGCAGCAGAACTGGCGGCAAAACTCTCCGAATATGAAACCGCTCTCTGCAATCCCGACCTTGATCCCGACGAAATGATGAAAATCCTTGAAAAAATGGGTGACGATCAGACCGAATACGAAAAAATCGGCGGCTATTCCATTGAAACGAACGCTCGCGAAGTTCTCACGGGGCTTGGTATTGCACCGGAAGAACACGACAAGCCGGTGGAAGATTTCTCGGGCGGTTGGAAAATGCGTATCGCTCTGGCAAAAGTGCTGATTCTCCTTCCCGACCTCATTCTCATGGACGAACCGACCAACTATCTCGATATGGAAACGATTATCTGGCTCGAAGCGTGGCTCAAGAATTTCAAGGGCGCCGTGCTCATGACCACTCACGACCGCGAATTTATGAACTCCATTGTTAAAAAGATTATCGAAGTAGCTCGCGGAACAATCACCACATTCGGTGGCGACTACGATTTCTACGAACGGGAACTTGAAATTATCCGTCGCAACAACTCGGCTCAGTTCGATCGTCAGCAAGCGATGCTCAAGAAGGAAGAGGATTTCATTGCGCGGTTTAAGGCTCGTGCAAGTCACGCGGCGCAGGTTCAATCACGCGTTAAAAAGCTCGACAAGATCGATCGCGTGGAACTGATCAACGACGAAGATCTCATGAATATCGCCCTTCCGGAAATTCCTCGCGGTGGAAACGATGTTATCTCCATTAAAGATCTGGCCAAGAGTTGGCCCCTTTCCGATGGATCCATGAAACCGGTTTTTTCTGGACTCACGGCAATGGTGAATCGCCAAAACCGCATTGCCGTTGTGGGCGTGAACGGTGCCGGTAAATCAACGCTTCTCAAAGTGATTTGCAAAGACACAGAACCGACTTCCGGTGAAGCGATCGTTGGCCCCAGTATCGACATCGGCTACTTTGGACAGATCACTATTGAAAACATGACACCGAACAACACGGTTCTCGAAGAAGTTCACGGACATCTTCCTAGTTGGTCAGAATCTTCCGTAAGAAACCTTCTCGCGGCGTTCCTGTTCCGCGGTGATGAGATCGAAAAGCGTATCAAGTTTCTTTCCGGCGGTGAAAAAGCGCGCGTGGTTCTGGCGGCTCTGCTTTCAAAACCGTATAACTGCTTGATCTTGGACGAACCGACCAACCACTTGGACATTCTTTCCCGCGAAGTGCTTCTGGACGCACTTCTTCGCTACGAAGGAACCATTCTTCTGGTAAGTCACGACCGACATTTCCTTCACACGGTTGCCAACCGCGTGTTCGAAGTGGATCATGGGAAAATATCTGTGTTCGAAGGCGATTATAAGTCGTATTTGGAATCGAAGAAGTAAGAACGATTCAACGATTCAACGATTAAACGACGAAACGATTCAACGATTAAACGACGAAACGATAAAAAAGACAATACGGGTGGAGAGTGTTCACCAGTTTTGCGTGGGGAAAAACGGCGTACCGTGCCTGATAGTAAGGCATCGATCTGATCTGCCGGCGTGTCACCGGATTGAAATCCGGGGCTTCGATTGTATTTGATCCTACCGGATCCGATTCAGCCCCACCCGGAGGGTGTTATTTAGTATTAGTCAGTCGATTTATCGACTGAAAGCCAAACCGTACCAGTTACAATTTTCCACCGAGGCACAATGATCACCAACGACTCATTCGATTTCTCGTTTGACCCCACAGCCTGTGAATCCTGTGGCGGAAAATGTTGTCTTGGAGAAT
>DYSA01000343.1 GCA_020726425.1 Fibrobacter succinogenes
GGCCTGTGGCTTTAGTTTGCCGAATCGAAACTCCTGCCTCAACTGGGTAATCGGGAAAATTTATGCGTGTGGAACAAAAAAAGAACTGCCGAAACAGTTCTTTTAATCAAATCTTCTGGGACATGTTGTTCAGCAGGGGATTGTATCCAGAAGTTCAACGCGATTCTGGTGACGACCACCTTCGTATTCGGTTGATAGCCATGTCTGGACAATTGATTCAGCTTCTGAAAGTGAGAGGAACCGTCCGCCGAGAGCAAGGATGTTTGAATCGTTGTGCTGGCGGGTCAGTTTCGCGTAGGTCGTGTTGTGGCACAGTGAAGCACGTGCGCCTTTGACCCGATTCGCGGCTATTGAAATGCCGATTCCGGTTCCGCAGATCACGATCCCCGCTTCAATTTCACCAGAAACAACCGCTTTCGCTACTTTGATACCGTATTCTGGGTAATCAACCGAAGCTGTGCCATCGCAACCGGCATCAACGACGGTTATGCCTTTTGCCGAAAGAAATCCGATCAAGTGAGCTTTAAGCTCTGTTCCACCGTGATCACTTCCGATAATCAATGTATTAGTTTTTAAAAACATTCTCTTTCCTTTCGTAGTACAAGAACTTTACACAAGTTCTTCAATCGTGAAATTGTATCAATAACAAGCGATTAGTTCATCGCTCCGGCTTTTAAAACATCGATCATTGAAAACAGTTTTTTCTCACTGTTTGCAGCTTTTTGACCGTTGAGAAAGAGCACTGCATCAACGGCACCTTCGGCGTAGATTGAACGTCCGCACACATTGTGCCGATATTCAAATGCAACGGTACCATCAGGTGAAACAAGGCGATAGGTATGGAATGCATGACCAGAAAGATACTGTTCCGGCACTTCCATGCGTCCCATCTGATCCACTTCGACGCGGATCAACTCGATATCTTCCACGTTGAAAGGTTTGATCCCCATACCGTTGAGCGATTTAACGATTGCGATTGCTGTCCCCGAAGTGTCAGCTTTAGTCTTTTGGTGAGATTCTACTACTGAAAGCGTATAGCCGGCATAGAATCCGGGGAACGTTTCGCGTCCGTATTCAAGCATTGCCATAAGAGCGACAATCTGTTTTGCCATATTGGGAGCAATGACTGCGTACACACCACTTTGAGCGGTATCTGCCATAAGTTTATCGCGATCTCCACCGGTGGTTCCCATGATAAATGGAAGTTCATTGGCGATGTAAAACTCAGCATTGCCGTTGACAGCACTCGGGTGAGTAAAGTCGATTGTGAAAAATTCACCCTGTTCTTCTTTGATCTCCGTCATGATATCATCGCGAAGTTCCGGTGAAACGATTGTGATAACTTCTCCACCAATTTCCATCTCTTCGAGTTCAACGCCGGGGCCGGTGAGAGAGTATGGAACCACGGAGAGTCCCCGTCTCTGCACTGCTTCGATAATCTCTTTCGCCATATTTCCAGGAAGGCCATTTACCATTACTTTGATTTCCATCTGTTCTCCTTGTTTTCTTATGGTGATAAAATATGATTCGCCAGATCGAGTAAACCTTATCAAAAAAGGCGAACTGTTTTCAGCACGCCTTGATATTTTCGTGAACGAAAGCTTTGGCTATTCAACGCGAAGAGTAATTTTTTTTGATCCGAAAGAGTGGACCGCGGTGTCAACGGTAATTACATCACCTGGAAGTGGTTCAAAGGGAAGCACAATGGTTACCTCCTCCTCTTCGCCGGAGATTTTTGTTTCATATCCTGCGTCTTCAACTTTGTGCCCGTTTACTTTTACCCCGAGATCATCGATTATGTGTTGAAAGCGGGTAGTGTGTCGTCCTCGTATCTTAAGCTTATCGCCAGAAAGGGTCAGGCCCGGTGCATTGACGTGATCTGGTGTAGACAAAAATGCCGATAAAATTGATGTTAAAGAGAGTGCTTCAGTTCCCATAATACCTCCATGTAAGTATCAAAACTCCCTCCCTGTAATTCGTCCACGGCCGGCTTGAGAGCTGTTTCTATAAGCTATAGTACATGGCTCGATTGAGAATTGCAAGAAATAAAAATGACAAGAGGGACACTTTTGAAGCATAGATTCTTAACAATGATTGAGAGAAAGATGTAAAGTAATGATGAGATTGTTGTTGCTGGTAAGATAGCGATACTATTTACATTTGGTGCGCGGGAAACTATTTCCCGCGCATCAGTTCTTAGATATGCAGTTTTAGTCGCTCATAGAAATTTGACAACTCCTCAAGATTGATTCGCTCGTCTGGTTTATGAGCAAATTTTATACTTCCGGCGCCAAAATTCACCGTGGGGATTCCTGCTTTATTGAGCTGTGCCATATCTGTCCAGGCCTGCATGATCTCCCGTTCTCCGTCGGGGAGAAGGAACTCATCGAGGCCACTTTCAACCACACATGAGTTTGCTCGGTCAGCGTAAAAAATGCCATCTTTCCCCCCAATTGAGTCATAAATGAACTGTTCCGCTTCTTCCACAGTTTTTCCCGGCGCGAATCGAAAATTGATAGTGGCAAAACATTTTGGGGGAATCACGTTGGATGCATTTTCGGTAGTCAATTGCGTTACGTTGATCGTTTCATAGAATGGCAATCCGAGAATTGTCTGATCCATACTGATCTTTGCGTTCGCTTCACAAATCTGCGTGTATACAGCCATCGCTTCGGTAATTGCATTTTTCCCCGTGCGCGGATTTGCGCTGTGCGCGGACACGCCTTGAATCTCTTTTTTCACCGTAAGAGCGCCAAGGCAGCCTACAGAATATTTACACTCTGTCGGTTCGAGAATATACGCAAAGTCAATGTTCTCCAACATTTTTGCTTCAAGTAAGGTGTTTATTCCGTTGGGAAGTGGTCCCTCTTCGGCTTCATAAAAGACGAGAACGATATTTTTTGTTGGGAGAAGCGTTCCATTTTTGATCTCATACAAAATTTTGAGAATCGATGCGAGCCCCGATTTCATATCGCAGGCACCGAGTCCCCAGAGCCAGCCATCTTTAAATTCAGGCGTCGTTTGACCTTCACGGGTTAAAGGAACCGTATCGATATGCCCAACGAGGGCAATCGTTTTATCATTGCCAAAATCGAGGCGAGAAACGATCGAATTACCCCGACGTTCCACAGAAACTCCGTACGACTTGATGGTCTCTTCAATGAGATCACAGAGTGCTTTTTCATTGCGAATCACCGAGTGAACAGAAATAAGATCCGCTGATATCTGTCCCACTGGTTTTGATAGATCGAACATAATTATATCCTCATGTTGATTGCCTGTAACTACTCAGGTACTTTACAATCAAT
>DYSA01000344.1:0-1410 GCA_020726425.1 Fibrobacter succinogenes
CATTGATTGTAAAGTACCTGAGTAGTTACATCCGTTTAATCAGTTTTACCAAAATAAAAAAAAAGGATTCCGCCCAGTTGGTGGAATCCTTTTTTGTTTTGAGATGAAAACTATTGTCAAAAAAGGTCGAGAGATTTTCGGAAATAGGCGTTTAAGAGTTCTCCATCACTCAACAAATCTACTGATTCTACCGATTTTTCAAGCCGTGTAAGTTCTGATTCAATAAACTGGTTGATCACACTGATTTTAGGAGCTTCATCGGTTTCAAGCCCCGCTTTTTTTAACATTAAGAGTTGATCTACCGCATCACGTACATCCGATTCAACCAACAACTCCAGCAGTGTATCAAAGAGTATCGGGGCCGGTGTTTTGTATGTTTCCAACCAGCGAATTGCCAAAAGCGGTCGAAGAACATAAAAATACTTTTTCACCCGAACCATATCGGTCTGGAGGTAGGTGCGAAAGTTTGTTTTAGCCATACTTCGAAAGTGATATATACCCTTTTCAATCCGATAGAATTCGGTCAAAAGAGTGCCTAATTCTTTGCGAACCGAATCTTTTTCGCGATATACAATAGGCGAATTAAGCCACTCAGCAATTGCGGGATTTGATTTTTTCAAAAGTTGCAAGGCTTTGCGAATATCCCAGCCGTTACAATCTATTTCATCGACTATCGGATACTCGATGACATCACGCTTATCTTCCAGATCAACTGAAAGATACCAGTCGCGATGGCGAACGTACACAAAGCGAACATCGTAATCGCTGTCGGGAGACTCAAATCCCCAAGCGCGACTTCCCGATTCAACGGCAAAGAGAATCGTTACATCGTGCTCTTTTTCTGCAGCTTCGAGACGACGAAGAATCTCACGGCGGATTGGTTCTGCTATTACACTCACAGTACTCTCAACTCTTTTCCAAACGATTGGACCATTTCACCTTTGCGTTCCAGAACAAAGTACCCACGAGCGATTAACTCTTTTTTAATATCATCTGAAATTTGAAATCCCGCCATGGCACCGTATACCTTAAAGGATTCGTACAAGGGAAACAACTTTTTGAAATTGTTCATTTTTCGTTCAAGCTTTTCGATATCATTCATGTGAACCCGATATTTCACTTCGATTACTGCAGCGGTGTTCCCATTGCTCATGAACAGGTCATACTCTTCCTGAATCGCACCGCGGTGTTTACGCATTCCCTGAGTAATGTCATCGAAATAGATGTCGCCAAGGTGAAGATCAGGCATGAGTGAGTTGAGAAAATACTCTTCAGCAACAGCACCTTGATTATTGGCAATATTTCCCGCAAGCAAACCAATATGTTCAAGTTTTTTTTCCATGCGAAGAATCTTGTCATCGGTTTTGCGCAACTGTTCGTCTGTCTGGCGCAACTGTTCGTCTGTCTGGC
>DYSA01000344.1:1510-3305 GCA_020726425.1 Fibrobacter succinogenes
TCTGTCTGGCGCAGCTGTTCATCTGTTTTTTTTGACTCTTGAGCTAAACTTGCTACAAGATCTTTCAATTCTTGATCAGTCATACGTTCTCCTGTGCTTATTGTGATTGAATATAGCTCATACACTCAAAACTTGTGATTACTTTTTGAATGATCACTCTTTATTTCACGCAAAAACGGAGCACCGATACAGCGCTCCGTTTCAAACTCAATTACGATGAATATCGATTACTCTTCGTCGTCTTCGATTTCATCTTCAAACTCTTCTTCGACAATCTCATCTTCAATGATTTCGTCTTCGATCTCTGGTTCATCATCTTCCGCACTTGTGGAAGAATCGGAACGACTGATCAGCGTCAGTGCCGCAGAAAACCCTTCGAGCCACGTGTCGATCTTGCCGGTTCCTTTGAAATCGCCAACCAGAACTTCGCGCCCTTCCGTTTCCCAGAGGAAATAGACCTGATCATCTTCGCTGTCGAGAGCAAACTTTCCGCCCAGTTTATTGCGACCGTTCAGTTCCACCAGTTTCTGTTCCAGCTTAAGGAGACTGTTTTTCTGGTTGAGCTGTTTCCGTTCATTTTTCACATCATTGAGGCGAGCGAGTATTTCGTCGTCCGCTCCGGCCATCAACTCCTGCTGTTTCTCTTTCTCCATTTTTGAGATTGAAACAACTTCACCGGCGTTGATTTTCAGTTCCCGAGTGAGAATCTTATCCTGAACATCGCGACCGACATTTTTGCGAATTGTGTCCATTGCCGAAGCAAACTGTTCATCTTTTTTAAGAGTCGCAGGCTCTACGCGGTACATTTTCGCCACTTCGTCAGCAATTTTCTCTTCGTGTTCGCGGATAACCGAAAGAAGTGCTTTCTCGTCCCGTTTTTTCTGAGCGACTGCCGCTTTCGATGGCGCTTCTGCGGTCGGAGTCTCTTCACCTTCCACCGGTTCAATTGCCACCGGTTCAGGAACAACCTGATCGCGAGTCACTTCATCCCGTTTTTTATCTTTTTCAAGTTTCAGTTTTACTCCGCGAAGGTAACTGATCATTTCGGTAGTAAGATTGCGTTTCCCAATTTGATTCTGAATCATCCAGTTGATCGCTTCAGATTTATCCGCAAACTGATTCATTTCCGCTGTTTCATAAGGAATATTGTGCTTTTCACAGATCTCATAGCGATTGTGTCCATCGATCAGAAAGCCATTCCAAAGAATCACTTTTTCACGACATCCCTCTTCGAGAAGGTTTTTTTCAAGCTGGTCAAACTCTGATTTTGTCAGAGGTGGAATAATATCGCGGAATTCCGGATCGATCTGAATTTTCATAGGGTCTCCAAAGGATTGAAACGTTCACTTTTCAGGGAGAATATAGTCACTCTTTTTTGATAATGCAATCTTGACGAAAAATTTCGCATAATCACGAAAATCAAACTTCCAAATCGGTGAGCGTAGGAGCCAATCGGAACGGGATTTTCCCCGTTCAATGATTTTATTTTCGCTCCAAATCCCCCGTTTCGATTGGCAACCAGAGAAAATCATAATGAAACTGATTGCCCAGATAGAGCAGGTTAAGTAGTAAGCATAATTTTTTCCACAGATAACGCAGATTCCACAGATTAAAAAACTGTTTTCTTTCTGAGTAATCTGCGTTATCTGTGGACGTTTTTACTGAAATTTGTCAGGTTTACCTGTTTCTTTCTGTCCAACTCTGATACATCGAGCATCCTGTTCTAACTGGGTAAGCGGGAAATGTAATTGCGTTTCCTTTGGGCGTTTCGGTTCGCCAAGGCTCACCGTCGGGC
>DYSA01000345.1 GCA_020726425.1 Fibrobacter succinogenes
GTCATATTGTTGCTCTTGAATACTTGGTACATTGATGAGTTTTCTCTCTTGTGCAGTATGAAAGAAGATAATTTGCGAAAAGAGTAGTCCAAATCTATTTTCCCCGCGGATTGTGAATCGTTTAATCTCTCTCGAGGCGTATCGTACCGGTTCTTTATGAACTAATCAAATTGGAAATTTCTAAAATCAATTAGGTTTTATCCAGATGCTTTCGTTTCAATACAAATCCATACTAAACTAAAAGGAACTGTGTACAGTTCTCTTTATAATTCCCGTAAAAGCGGGAGTTTGTACTTTTATTTTCAAAGGATGTGTGTATGATTCAAGCTGGAACGCTTGACAAGAAGTCAATCAAACGGGAACTCCTTTCTGGGCTTACGGTAGCCCTTGCATTAGTTCCCGAAGCTATCGCATTTGCACTGGTTGCTGGCGTTGATCCACTGGTGGGGCTGTATGCGGCATTTATTATCGGTCTAATCACATCTGCTTTTGGTGGAAGACCTGGAATGATCTCTGGAGCAACGGGGGCACTGGCAGTTGTGTTGGCTGAACTGTTTCATGGTCATCCGGAAACAAAAGAGTATCTCTTTTTGATCGTTATTATGATGGGAATATTCCAAATGATCTTTGGGTTTTTCAAGTTAGGGAAACTGGCACGACTTATTCCCGAACCAGTGATGTTTGGATTTGTCAATGGACTGGCAATTGTCATCTTTAAGGCGCAGTTTAAGTCATTTGAAGGGATGAATGGTTCACAAATTGGGGTAATGGCTGTAGTAATCGCTTCGGTGATGGCGATTATCTTCTTTTTACCCAAGATTACTCGCGCTGTACCGCCGGCATTAGCTGCAATCGTGATTGCTTCGATTGCTGTGATTGCCTTGAAACTTGATATTCCTACGGTTGGTTCAATTGCCGGTGGATTGCCGACATTTGGCTTACCGGCGCTACCTTCGGACAGTACTTTGTGGCCATTACTCATAAAAACTGCCGCAATCATGGCGGCGGTGGGGTTAATTGAATCGCTGATGACCTTAACGCTCATCGATGAGATCACCGCAACTCGTGGAAAGCCTAACCGTGAGTCGGTAGCTCAAGGTGTCGCTAATGTTCTCACGGGACTCTTTGGAGGAATGGGTGGATGCGCCATGATTGGGCAAAGTATGATAAATGTCGATTCCGGTGGGCGAAGACGGCTTTCTGGTGTATCGGCATCGCTCTTTTTGCTGGCATTTATCCTCTTTGGATCACCGGTTATATCTCAAATTCCAATTGCCGCGCTTATTGGAGTGATGTTTATGGTGGTAATCGGCACATTTGAGTGGGAAACGTTTAATGTTCTGAAAAAAATACCTCGCTCTGATGCCTTTGTCATTTTAGTAGTCACTGTTGTAACGGTCTTTACTGATCTTGCACTGGCGGTTTTTGCTGGTGTGATTATTTCTGCCCTTGTTTTTGCGTGGGAGAGTGCGAAAAAGGTATCTGCTTCGGTTCTTGTGCGCGCTGATGGGGCAAAAGAGTATGATCTTCACGGATCAATCTTTTTTGCATCCACAACTCAGTTCAAGGCGATCTTTTCTGTCGAGCAGGATCCTCAAGAAGTGTACATTGATTTCCTTGATGCACGAGTTCACGACCATTCTGCAATTGTAGCGATAGGAAATCTTACAGAGAGTTATCAAAAAGCGGGAAAAAGGTTGCATTTGCTTCACCTATCTGAGGATTGTCGCCTTCTTTTGACCAATGCCGCAGATATGATCGAAGTAAATATGAACGAAGATCCGAAATATCATGTGGCGGATGATGCAATCGGTGGGTAGTACGTACAATCACATACGAGTATTATAGAATCAAAAAAAATCCCCAAAAGTCGAGTGCTTTTGGGGATTTTTTCATATAATGCTCTGTTGAAGTCGTTATAAGATACGAGCAACAGTGGGTTATTTCCTTGGAAGTTTCACTGAAACCAATGAAACAATCACCATAAAGAGTGTTGAACCAATAAGAGCTGCTGTTACACCGCCGATTTGGAATAAAATCCCTGAAAGAAGTGTTCCCACAAGTCTTCCTCCCGCATTTGCCATGTAGTAAAACCCTACATTTGTAGCGGCTTTGTCTCCATCCGCATAGTCAAGCACTAAAAATGAGTGGACACTGGAGTTGAGCGCAAAGAATAGTCCAAAAATGAGTAGGCCTCCGATAATGGTAATTTCGGGAGCGATTCCATTGGCAAAGAGTGTGGTCATGGTAATCATTATGGCGGATAATATGGCCGCAATGCCAATGGCGGTGGTTCCTGTAGGTGCTTTTCCTCCAGTGAAGCGCTTAAGGAGTTTTGGAGCAGAGGCCTGCACAATGCCATAGGCAATTACCCACAGCGCCATGAATGTTCCTACAAAAGAACTGCTCCATCCCACTGTCTCGGCGAGGTAAACCGGTACCGCAACGACAAACCAGATGTCACGAGCACCAAAAAGGAAGAGCCGAGCCAAGGAAAGCGTTTTAATTTCCGGTTTTTGATCGAGAACACTGTGCATTTTGTCTTTGCTTTTTGCTGTTCCAATCTCTTCGGTGAGAAAAACAAGTGACCCGACAAGTGCAACGATTACTATTCCCGCTAAAATCCAGAGTGCTCCGCTATATCCCGCCGTAGAGAGTAAAAATCCTCCCACAAAGAATCCTAATCCCTTAATAGCGTTTTTAGATCCCGTGAGAACGGCAACTAATTTGAATAGTTTTCCATTTTGATCTTCCGGAACGAGATACTTTACTGCCGTTTTTGAACTCATTTTGGTAAGATCCTTGGCGATTCCAGAAATTGCCTGCACAATCATGACAAAAGGGATCGCCACGGCGGGAGCCCAGCTCTTATCGATGAATGAAAGTGCAATAAGGGCGACTGGTTGAAGGATAAGTCCTGCAATCAGTGTCGATTTGAGTCCAAATCGCTGCGCAAGCCATCCGCCAAAGAGGTTTGTTACAATCCCGAAGAACTCATAGAAGAGAAAAAGGAACGCAAGAGTTACGGGAGAGTATCCAAGAGTGTGAAAAAAGAGCAAAATCAGCATTCGCAGTGCCCCATCGGTGAGCATGAACGACCAATAGGCTCCGGTGACGATAGAATAGGCTCGAAGTTGGTTCATGGGGAATTCCTTTCAGCTAAAACGACACAATGATTCTACGACACAATGAATATCTTTTGCCCGATTCCATCATCTTGATCATCATTAACAAATATGGGTTCCTCATGGTAGAAACGCTACTGTCATCGGTGGTAGAAACGTTGCTGTCATCGGTGGTAGA
>DYSA01000022.1:0-80 GCA_020726425.1 Fibrobacter succinogenes
GTCTGAGCTTGTCGAAGACCAGACAAAAACGACAGATTTGAGGCGTGAATTACTAATTCGCCAAAAATGAATTTTTGAGC
>DYSA01000022.1:180-16546 GCA_020726425.1 Fibrobacter succinogenes
TAATATGGTTTACTATTTCGCCAAAAATGAATTTTTGAGCTAATATGGTTTACTATTTCGCCAAAAATGAATTTTTGAGCTAATATGGTTTACTAATTCGCCAAAAATGAATTTTTGAGCTAATATGGTTTACTAATTCACAGTATCTACTCAGGTGTTCGTTATCAATCTTTGTAGCCCCAGCACATGTCCTCAATGTCCCGATGAAAATGCCGATGTGAGGCTCCGCTTCGATTAATTGAATGAGAACCTCACGGTACGCATCCACGGCGGGGAGCCTTGGGCAATGCTGTAGCGCTTATTGATTACAGTCGATGAATCGACTGTCTAATATTGAATTACATCCTCCGGATGGACTCGAATCTGATCCGGTAGGATCAAATTTGTTATTAGCCTCGGATTTTAATCCGTGGAAACATGGTCGGATCAAATAAGCGCTACAGCATTGGGAGTCTTGGGATGAGTACCGTGTTGTATTTACTACGCGAAGTACTATGGGGAACGTATTTTCATTGGGTTGAAATGTCGTAACCATTGGAGGCAGTATGAAATATGTAGGAATCCTTCTCTCTCTCTTTTCGATATCGTTTGCTAAAGAGATTCCATTCTCACCTTCGGAAGTATTGATTACGGGACGCGCCGATTATTCCGATCCTTCAATGGCCACGTTCGACTGGCCGGGAACCGTTATCGAATCGCGATTTACCGGAACTTCGATTGCCGCCAATCTTTCCGGAATTTGTCGTTACAACTGTATCATTGATGGAAAAGAACCTTCGCTGATCGAAGTGACCTCTGGGGCGATGAACACCTATCTTCTCGGATCTGATCTTTCAGAAGGGGAGCACACCATTCGCTTAGAAAAGCGCTACGAAACAAACTGGTACACCACTTCATTTGGTGGATTTTCCATTGACGATACAGCGAATCTCCTTCCTTTGCCTCCACGGCCCTCGCAAAAGATTGAATTTATTGGCGATTCATATAGTGTTGGCTATGGCGTTGAATCGCCGTCTCGCGAAGGCTCTTCCGGGGCGTATGAAGAGTTCACCAATATCACAAAAGATTACGTCATGATCACGGCGAATTATTTCGGCGCCGAACCGATGGTCTGTGCAATTTCGGGGAAGGGATTGGTCGAAAATCTTGCAAATAGCGAATCTGGGTGGAATATTCCCACGCTTTATGAGTATGTTCTTCAATCAAGAATTCACGGTGGAACACTTGAGAAATGGGATTTCTCGAAATTTACTCCCGATCTTGTAGTAATCAATCTCGGCGGCAATGATTTCTCTGAACGTACCACTTCACCTGAAGTTGATTCTGCAACGTTTGTTGCCGCCTATCGAGCGTTTCTCGGAAAAATTAGAGCGCGATACCCATCGACAAAATTCGTGCTCTGTGCAAATTATGATTGGCCTAAGAATTTGAAAATTCCAGCGGTTCAAGCGGTAATCGCAGAAGAGAAAGCAGCGGGCAATAGCGACTGTTTCTTTTACGATTTCACCAGAAAAGGATCTTCGGGATGGAGTGGCTTGGATTGGCATCCGAATGTGGAAGAGCAACAGGGAATCGCCGATGGACTTATCGCCCTCATCGAAAAAGAACAACTTCTCTCTATTGAAACTCCGATTGTTCCCGTGAACAGAACCGCAGAATCAATCGGCGTATCTGTCGAAAACAGTACGGTTATCGTGCACCTTACTCAGAGTGAACCATCACTAGAGCTGACCTGCTACTCGATTCAGGGAAAAGAGATAGATCGCGTGGTTGCTGGCCCGCTTTCTGAAGGATCTCACCGGTTTACCATTGATGCCGCTTCGGGAACCTATCTTTTGACATTGAAAATGGGTGATCGCCAACGAATGAACACTAAAATTTCGATTCGTGAGGTAGATTGATGAATTTACAAGCAAAGCTTCTTTTTTGCCCCGATTCGCGTCGAGAGATGGATGTTCTTGTGGATCAGTGGAATGATCTGCGAATTAAGACGATCTATCTTCTGGGGCAACAGATCGATCGTCCTCACGTTGGAGAATCTCTAACTCGGTTTGATGGAGAGAAATGGGTCGTCATTCAAACGCTTTTGGACACTGAATTGGGGCGGTTCCCGGTGGCTATTAGCGATAGGGGTGAAGCGATTGGTGAAGGCGATGGTGCGTGGCTCAAAATGCTCTGCCCGCGTGGTGTCGATAATTCGGGCAGATCGATTCGAGAGTTTCGGAAAGATCAGATTCGCCGAATGATACAGTTGTACAATCCCGTGGGAATTAGTCTCGATTTCATCCGCCATTTTGTGTTCTGGGAATCGATCTATGAAAATGCGTCGGTCGACTCAATTCCTCGTTCCTGTTTTTGTTCTACCTGTCGAACTACCTTTTCTGAAATCTATGGCATATCTCTTCCCGAATCAGTCGCCGAAGCAATTTCCACAATTGTAACCGATTACATTCGCGAATGGGAACAGTTCGCCGAGTTGACAATCACGAATCTGGTAGAAGAGTTATCCTGTGCGGCGAAAGAGGCGAATCCCTCGATAAAAATGAATATTCATCTGGTTCCGTGGAGTAATTCTGAGTTTTCACAGGCACGGCAAAAACGGGTGGGCCAGAATCTCTCAGCTCTCACTCCATTTATCGATCAAATTTCGCCAATGTGTTATTCTCCGATGTTGCAACGATCATCCGAATGGATTGCAGAGTTGGTAAAAATGCTTGCTGACGAGTCGGGGAGACCGGTAATTCCCGCTGTGCAGATCTGTGAAATGTACGGCACAAAGGTATTGTCGTCAAAAGAGTTACGGGATATGATTTTAGCGGCGGGGGAGAGTCCTTCGGGAGGTGTTGTGATCTGGCCGTGGGAGAGAGTCACAGAGTCACAGCTCGCTATCCTTGCAGATTTGAACTCTTAAATTTCCGGAAATCGATCTGATATTTTTCAATTTTATACTGAAGAATTCTCTTGGTCGTCTCGAGATAGGTTGCTGCTTTTGTCTGATTCCCCTTGCACGCTTTCAATGCATTTTCGATAACCACTTTTTCAAACTCTTCGACCTGATACTCAAGTGATCGGCGCGACATAAAGTGTTCCATCGTCGGAAGAACGTGAAATGGTAGGTGTTCGATTCCAATTGATCCCGTTGCTGTTACAAGGGTTGCCCGTTCGATTGTGTTGCCCAACTCCCGTACATTTCCCGGCCACTGATAGTTGCAGAGTGTTTCCATCGCTTCGGTACTAATTTCAAAACGGGAGTGATGCGTATTGTGTAACGCTAGTGAAAGAAAGTGCGTTACCAGTAGCGGGATATCGTCAGTCCGCTCGCGTAGAGGGGGAATTGTCAAAGGGAAAACATTGATTCGATAGTAAAGGTCTTCGCGAAATCGTCCTTCGGATAACGCTTTCTCTAAGTCGCGATTGGTGGCGCAGACTAGCCGAACCGCGATAGCCCGCGATTTCCCACCACCTACTCGAGCCACCTCTTTTTCTTGAATGACACGAAGGAGTCGGGTTTGAGCATCAAGGCTAAGTTCGCCAATTTCATCTAAAAAGAGTGTTCCACCGTCCGCTTCCTCGAAACGACCTCCCCGGGAACTTTGAGCACCGGTAAAAGCACCTTTTTCATATCCAAAAAGTTCGCTTTCTAAGAGTGAATCGGGAAGTGCACCACAATTCAGCGCCACAAAGGGACCATTTGCACAGCTACTTTTGTCGTGAATCGCCCGTGCGACAAGCTCTTTTCCGCTACCCGTTTCTCCGCGAATCAGAACAGTTGTGTCTGATTGAGCAACCTGTGCAATTTCTCGAAAAACTTGACGAATCGCCACCGATTCTCCAATAATTGCCGATGATCTGCCCTGTTCTTCCAGGCGAAAGAGTGTACGTCGCAGTTCCGCATTCTCTTCTTGCAGTTCAGTAAGTGAGTGTTCTTGTTGAAGTCGAGTAAGAAGTGTTCCTGCAATAAGTTCTGCTACTGCTGTGAGAAATGAAACTTCGTGTTCCAACTCTTCACGGTTGGCAATTCCTCGCTTGAGTGCACCGATTGATCCGGCTGCTTTTGATCCGTTGAGTATCGGCACGGCGATAAGGGTCATTCCCGGTGCTAATTTAATCAATTTGTCTCGACTAAATCCCGCTTGTGTCAGTGGCGCATGGCGGTGAATTACACGCTCAAGAGCTGGTCGAAAAAGGTCGCGAGCGTCCGATGATTCCGCGGTGTGAATCGAAATATGGCCATCGCGAATAATCGCCAAGGATCCTTCGGAAAAGTTCGTTTCTAATTCGAGAGAAATCAAGATCGATTTGATTATTCTATTGAGGTCACCACCTTCAGCTATTGTTCGAGCGGAACTATAGAGAAGATTCATTTCAGTAAGAGAGAATTGAGTCATCGCGAACCTTTAATGAGTGTACGAATGATAGGGATCAATTCTTGTGAAGGTGCTTTCCCGCCAAAACTATGCTGAAGTTCTGCCGATCGCGATGTGCGATCTTCGAAATACGCTGCATCATCAATCAATTTTGAAATCTCTGCGACTAAATTGTTTGCTTTCAGATCATACTGAATGAACTCTTTCGCCACTTCACGATCGCTCATGATATTGGGCAATCCGATATGAGAAAATTCGGAGCTTCGAGTGAGTATTTTGACGAGAAGCCACAGCACAAAACCACTCTTGTACAGAATGAGTTGTGGAATTCCCGTAAGTGCGGCGTGAAGTGTTGAAGTTCCAGATGTTACCAGTGCAATATCTGAAGTTTGAAACAGCTCTGTCAATGATCCTTTGAACAGTTCGAGTCCCGCATCCACCGCTGGTTGATAAAGAGATTCGGGAAGATATTCCGTACATGAGACGCGAAATCTAAATCGTTCTGATCGAGTCGATCGCAAGTATTTTGCTGTGGCGATCATTTCAGGGAGAATTCTGGTAATCTCCATGGTGCGACTTCCGGGAGCGAAGGCAATGACAATCTCCTTTTTACCGACAAGAGGATTCCTGAGAACGGTTTCGCGAAGTTTTGCTTCTTCGAGAAGAGGGTTTCCTACGTAGGATGTATGGTCGGTAAACTCTTTCCAGTAGCGTACTTCAAAGGGAAGTATCGTGGCAACATGAGAAGCATTTTGCCCGAGACGTGGCCCGTGCTTGTACTTTTTCCACGCCCAAATCATGGGGGCGATGAACCAGAGAACGGGAATTCCCAACGACTTCGCAGCTTTCATCAGTGGGGTGTTAAATCCTGAATAATCAACACAAATCAAAATGTCTGGCTTTTCATTTTCCAGCATGGCGATAAAAGTTTTTTTTGCAGATAGAAAAAAAGGCAATTCGCGAATCACTTCGGAATAGCCCATTTTATTAAATTTCGAAAACTCAAACCGTGATTCAAAGCCCTCGCGAATCATCGCCGGCCCACCAAGTCCAGTGACAGTTGCTGTGGGAAAGTGATCTTTTACAGAAGCAATAAGAGCGGCGCTGTTTCGATCGCCAGACGGATCACCGGCAGAGATAAAGATCAGCGGTTCACGGGTCATGAACGGGCCCGATTGTCGATCAGACGAATCTTTTTGGTTGTGTCGCCACGCATTGTTTTAATTGTTGCAGGATTTGAAACAAGTACAGGAACATTCACCCGAGCCGCCGCTTGAACCTTGCTCATTATTTGACTAACCAGAAGTGGTTTAACCGCCGCGTGGATGAAAATTTCTTCCGAAGGTGCTCCTTCACGGCCTTTTAGTTCGATAATATAATCAACAACTTCGGGCATTGAGTCGAGCACGTTGGTGATCGTCATCGGGTACAGCGTTGTGCCTTTGAACTTTAAAAGCTGAGATTTGCGAGAAAGGATTGGCCCAATTCGCATGGAGTGGCGACCACAAGCACACTCTCCGGGAATCTTAAAGGTCAAATCGCCCGTTTTATATCGGAGTAGAGGTAATCCTTCGACGCCAAACGGTGTAATTACGAGTTCACCAATGGTTCCATCCGGAACTGGATCGCCATTAGTATCAAGTATTTCCACATATGCTAATTCGGGGTGTGAATGCCCGCCTGACCGTTCAAGGCAGTCGCAAAAGGTCGAAGCTATTTCGGTGGAGGCATAGGTACTGTAAACGTGAGCTCCAAAAAGTCGTTCGATAGTTTCTGCTGTAGAGGTAAGTTTCATCTCCTCGGTGCGGATCGGTTCGCCGATACAGAATATTTTTTGAACAGATAGATCAGCCGGCGTCAGTCCCGCTTGTTTGAGGTGTTCACCTAATTTGACGAGGTAAGAAGGAACGCCGACGAGAATTGTAGGTCGCATCATTTCAATGTAGTGTCTTTGCATTTCTGGCGTGAGCACTCCAAGGCGAGAAGTGTTTGCTCCAAGAGCGGTAAGTCCTCGATAATAGGCCATACCCGCGATAAACAAACGATCCATACTCACCATAATCTGCGCTTTATCGCGTGCAGAAACTCCGGCAGAATAGAACGAAAGTGATTCATTATAAGTGAGTCTATCGAGATCTGTGGCTGTAAGGGGGAAAAGCAGCGGTATTCCGGTTGAACCGCTCGTAACTACCGTTTCGATAACATTTTCATCTGAAGCGACACGAAATTTTGCAAACTCCGTCGCTAAAACATCTTTTTCGGTAAAGGGAATCATGTGAATATCATTGAGACAGGTGATGTCAGATGAGTCTATATCAGCGAGATGATCGCGATAATACTCTGAATTTTGCTTGAGAAAATCAATGTGATTTTTGAGTGCGCGAAGTGTCCGCGCTTCGATCTCTTCATAAGGAAGAAAATCCCAGGAAAATTGAGGTCTAAACGGCACTTTCAGTACTCCTGCCTCTGAGGCAAACGGTATTGTTAGCTAATTACTGTTATTCTGATCACCGCGAACAGAGTTTGTTGACAGTATCGAGCAACTGTCTCCGTCCAAATGGTTTTGTAATATAGGCATCGGTATTTTTCATCATGCCAACCATTTTGTCAATTCCCTCATCCGATGCTGTAACGATGGCGATAGGTGTTGAACTAAAGCGCGTATCACTGCGGAACATATCGTACAGCTCCCAGCCACTCAGTTTTGGTAAATTGAGGTCGAGAAGAATTACGTCGGGAAGGAAATCGCTTGCTACTTTTATCGCCAAAAGTGGATCTGCTACAACGCGGACATCAAAATTTTCAGGAACGAGAATCATCTCTTCAAGTTCAGAGATATCAACTTCATCTTCAATTATAAGAACTTTTTTATTCGGCATGAATCCTCTTTATTTATGAAGCTTTTCATTAAAAAGCCAGTGCCAGTAACGAACTGCTACGGGTATAGATACGGCAACAGAAATAACCCGTATCGCCCCAGTGATTTCGGTGAGATAGGGAATCATATCAAATACTGCATTTGCGAAACTTGCACACAGAACCATGCCCGCTGCGACATAGAACGTTTTGTAAATAGGTGGGATGCGAAGAGCTTCACCAATGCGCGCACTGAGATTTGCTAAAACCATCAAACATGTGATAATAGCTACATCTACAACAAACAGTGTATCGAGAGTACTCATTGTTTACCTACTTGTGAACCCGTTTCATGCGAACATACAGAGAGACGCTGTTCCACGTTCCAAAAATTCCCGCGAGAAACAGTGCGACATCAACAAAAATCCGTTCTGGATTGCCGTTGTTGCCGATTAGTTTCCCTGTAATCGCCATAATCAAAGAGAGCATTGATGCTAAAAAACCGAGAACCGGCGTGTTAGGATCAAGCTTGATCCGGTAGAATCGCGCAATTAGATACATAAAAAGCATCAAAACAAATGCTCCGGCGAGATACAAAAGGGCGGAAATGGTGGTCAACATGAACTACCTGCTTTTCTTTTTTCCAAACACATCAATAAATGCATCTTCTGGAGTGTGGCGAGTGATTCCGCTCATTATACCTTCTCTGCCAGCAAATGTCGACTCTACTTCTATACCTTTTGAAGTACACTGGTATTTTCGGATGTCTTTTTGGTGATTACTACCACGCATCTTGAGTACTGTCAGTGCTTTCTGGATAGAGCTGTCGATTTCGACATAGCGAAGAAGAATGTATGTATCAACGATAAACGGAATTTTACTTCCCACATGAGCAACTTGCCCAAGAAGGGAATCGTTTTCGCGAAGCAAGATTGAAGTAACGCCTTCGCGTTTTAAGCTGTTGATAAAGCGGCGTTCGATGTCGCGAAGTTCGAGGCGGTTGCGTGTAAGTGACTCGAAGTGAGTCATACTGTCAACCACAACACGTTTAGCTCCAAGCTCTTCTATGATATTTACGAATCCACCTTCCATATCCTCCATCTCATCTAGAGCTGTTTCAGGATCGGAAAAAATCACTTTTAATTTACCCTCGGCCTCAAGTTTTTTGAGATCCCAGCCAAACTGAAGTGCGTCGTGGTAATACTGCTGAGGAAATTCTTCAAAGGTAATAATTACCCCAGGTTCATCAAAGTCTTTGATTCCATTGTAGATGAATTGCATGGCAATTGTAGTTTTGCCTGTTCCCGGGGCTCCTTCGATCAAGTTTGCACTACCTTCGAGAAATCCGCCCATTAACATTTCATCAAATACTGTAATCCCTGTTTTTGCGCGCGCTGTTTCCATAACGATTAGTTCCCCTGTCTCATGAGATAGATCATAACTGCTTTGTGAGCGTGAAGCCGGTTTTCTGCTTCGTCAAATACGATTGATGCACTACTGTCGATAACGCCATCTGTTACTTCATCGCCGCGATGAGCAGGAAGGCAGTGAGAGAAAAGAGCTGATTTTGGTGCCGCACCCATGATCTCTTCATTTACTTGGAAAGGCATGAATATTTTTTTGCGCTCTGCAGCTTCAGATTCTTGCCCCATACTTGCCCACACATCGGTGTACACGAGATCCGCATTGGCAACGGCCTCTTTTGGATCGTAGGTCGTGGATGTTGAACCGCCATTTTTCGCTGCTTCTGATTGTGCGTTTGAAAGCATATCTGAAGGAATTTCATATCCTTTTGGAGTTGCAGCGACAAAGTTATATCCCATTTTGGCTGCGTAGTTCATGTGGGAGACGCAGACATTGTTTCCATCGCCCAGATAAGCCAGAGTGATTTTTTTGTCGCCGAATTTTTCTCTCAGTGTCAATCCAAGCGCAAGTGATTGGCACGGGTGAAAGCTGTCGGTTAGTGCATTTATTACAGGAACCTTCGCGTGTTTTGCAAGATCTTCAATAATTTCGTGTCCGAAAGTGCGAACCACAATCATGTGAACCCAGCGTTCGAGATTGTGAGCGATATCAGCAATGGATTCACGAGCGCCGAGGCGACCATTGGAATCCGCCATTGTCATGGCATTTCCGCCAAGCTCGTAAATACCAGTTTCGAAAGTAAGTTTTGTTCTTAGGGAAGGTTTGTCGAAGATGAGAACAACGCTCTTGCCTTTAAGGTCATCACGAAGTGCATCTGGTGAACGCTTTGCCTTAATGTCGGCAGCGATGTCGATGATTTCACGAATTTCGTTTGATGAGTAGTCTAAAAGAGTAAGAAAATCGCGTTTCATAGTGGCAGAACCTCGTGTCTATACCTTTATACAATCAAAAATAGAATATAGTTTTCTTTTCCCATTTCAGCAAGTGAATCAAATTTCTCTCTATACAGTGCAGAAAAACCTGCAAAAGGGTTCCGTTCTGACTATTTTCTCGTTAATGCCACTGTTGTATTACTGGCTGGAGCAAGGCTCCGAGGAGGTTGTGTGAAGGTTACTGAAGTACGTATTACGCCCCGTGAAGATGGTCGTCTGAAAGCTTTTGCAAATATAACCTTCGACGACTGTTTCGTTGTTCGGGGTTTGAAGGTAATAGAAGGTGAAACCGGATTTTTTGTTTCTATGCCAAGTCGCCGTCGCAGTGATGGGACTTTTCAAGATGTTGCCCATCCTATCGATAATGATATGCGTAACAACATCGAATCAGCCGTGCTCATGGCTTTTGAGCGATCTGCAGTTTGTGAGTACGCAGAATAAAAAGATCGACAAATTCATCTCACTCTTCTTGTTCAATTATGTATATTCTGCACCGAGCTTTTGATAAAGGTGAAAACCTGGTATCAAATTTCAAGTTACAGGGGCGTCGACAAATGGTTAAGTCTCATGGTTTTGGTCCATGCATTTGAGGGTTCGAGTCCTTCCGCTCCTGCCATTTTATCTTCTCGAAAAAAACAACCCGCTGGATTTTAGCGCTTTAAAAATGCTTTTAAGGAGGAACAGTTGGAAAAGATTATACTGACTGCCCGTGCGCGAACCGGTTCTGGTAAATCATATACTCGTAAAGCAAGAAACGCAGGATGGGTTCCTGCTGCTTACTACGGTTTCGGGATCGCTCCCGTTAACGTGGAAGTGAATGCTCACGAGTTCGGTTTGCTTATGTCGAAACACCAGCACAATCAGCTCGTTGAGCTTGTTGGTGAAGGTGTTCCGTCCGGTGCCGTTGCGGTTATTCGCGATGTACAGAGAGATGCAATTAAGCGCTCTGTATTTTACCATGTTGATTTTCAGCATGCTGACGACAAACGTCTTGTTAAAACCCGTGCATTCCTGAAACTCACTGGTGAGTGTTCTGGAGTTAAAGAGGGTGGAATCCTGACGCAGACCGTTCATGAAGTTAATATCATGGGACCAATCGACAAGATTCCAGAAGTGGTGACTGTTGATGTTACTGACCTTGCTATTGGTGGTACTACCATGGCATCTGAGGTTGTTCTCGGTGACGAGATCTCTCTCATTACTTCTAAGTTCCGCGTGGTTGCGCGTGTTCTTGGTAAAGCAAAACGTAATTAATTTACGATCTTTGAACTGAACAATGAACAACATATCAAGAATAGTTCTCGGCATTGGTAATATCGGATCAAAATATGACGGTACCCGTCACAATATCGGTTTCGATGTAATCGATGAACTTGTTCAGAAAAGTTCCCATTCTATACGAAATTTTAAATATGGCATTGTGTCGGAGTTTTCTCTTGGAGGAATTCCGACTGCCTTTTTAAAGCCGAATACGTTTGTGAACCTTTCTGGGCTTGCGGCTGAAAAAGTTCTGGGGTTTTATAACCTCTCCGTTCAAGATATGCTTGTGGTTGTGGATGACTTCCATCTACCTCTAGGAACCATACGGTACCGCGGTAAGGGAAGTGCTGGCGGGCACAATGGTCTAAAATCGCTCATTGAAACAATCGGATCTGACTTCGCGAGACTTCGGTTTGGTGTTGGTCCTCTTCCTGATGGTGTTTCTGTGGTTGACTATGTGCTTGGTCTATTTACGAACGACGAGAAACCGCTTTATGCAGAATCGATCCAGCGGGCTGCTGAGTCGGTGGAATTCTTCGTGAATAATGGCCTTGCTTCTACAATGAACCGTTTCAACTCGTAAAAAGTACTGCCTTCTTCCCAGCAACGATTGGGGAGACTGATGTCCATAGGAGGAATAATGCAGAAATATGAATCTGTTGTAGTTTTTGATGGCTCACTGCCAGAAGAAGCTATTGCAAAAGAACAGCTTAAGCTTGAAGAGCTGATCAAAGAGAACGGTTCTCTTGAAAAAATCGATATTTGGGGCAAAAAAGAACTTGCTTATTCTATCGATAAGAAAAAAACCGGTTTTTATATCTTTTTCCAGTACGAATTTGCCGGTGACGCTAACGAGCTCATTTCAGCATCTGTACGCTATAACGAAAAAGTACTTCGCTCAATGACAGTGCTTCATACTGATGCACCTATCATTGCAAAAAAAGTAGTCGAAGCGGCTCCAGAGAAGGATGACGAATAATGGCAAGACACGGAAAATTCAAAACCTGTTCTTTCTGCGATGATAAAATTGTACCTTCGTACAAAAATGTCGAAGTCCTTAAAGGTAAACTCACTGAACGTGGAAAAATTCTTCCTCGTCGTGTAACCGGCGTTTGCGCAAAACACCAACGTATTCTTGCGACAGAAGTTAAACGTGCACGTCATATCGCGCTCGTTCCATTTGTTGCTGAGAACATCCATTAATTCGCCAGGAGAATAGACGATGAAAATTATCCTTCAGAGAGACTATCCTCAGCTTGGTACAGCACTTGATGTTCTGACAGTTAAAGATGGATTTGCTCGTAACTTCTTGATTCCAGAAGGGATCGCTCTTCCTGCTACCAAGGGTAACCTTGCTCACGCAGAAGAAATGAAAAAATATAGCGCAAAACGTACTGAACGTGCGGTTACTGCGGCACAAGAAATTGCAAATAAACTTGCAGACTACTCTTGTACTATTAAAGTAAAAGTAAAACAGGGCGAAGACATCTACGGTTCCGTTGGTGTTGCTGATCTTGTTGACGCTCTTGCAAAAGATGGTCACTCAGTTGAAAAGAACATTATTGTTCTTGCTGAACCATTCAAAAAGCTTGGCGTTTATGATGTTACTTTGAAACTTCATAAAACTGTTTCTGCGACAATCAAAGTTTGGGTTGTTAAAGAAGACATTATCGATTAATCGAAGATAATTCGTGTTAATTATAAAGGCGATACTGAAAAGTATCGCCTTTTTTGTCATCAGATAGATTAAGAGTGACAATTCTATTATATTTAGATCGTAATGATGTCGTTCAGAATAATTTAACAGGCGGAATAACTATGAGATGGTTAGCATTTCTTTTTCTTACAGTTTTTTTTATTTCAATATGTAGTGCACAAGAACTGGGGCTTGATGGAGACAGTGCCGTTGCTGCATCTACACTGGAAGATGAATTGAAGCAAATTGGAATGGACGATCTTCTCGTTGATGAGACTGCTCCTGTTGCCAAAGCAATAAAAGTGGAGACAGTTACGACCACGACACCTGAAAAAAAATCCGCGGGGACAGTTGTCGTTGATGAAAAAGTGAAGAATCCGGTTGGCGATACGGCGAGTGTTACGACTATAGACACAGCACAAGTTGCCAACGATATCACTCAAAGCACTCCAGCTCAGGTAACTCCCGCCAGTGCAACTTCTGCATCAACTGAAAGTTCTAATGATGCAATCTCTAGTGCCGAGGTTTCTTCTGTGAGCAGTGTAGATATTCAGGGGTCGTTGGAAGGGTATCGTTCACCGCTTCGCGCTATGTTGTTCTCCCTAGCGATCCCTGGAGCTGGGCAGGCGTACACAAAAAAGTATGTGAAAGCAGGAGTCTTTGCAGCCGTTGAGATAGCTGCAATCGTGGGTGCGGTTACATTTAAAAACACCGGCGATGAGATTCGCGATGATGCTCATGCCGTAGCGGATCGTGGATTTAGTACGGCTCTTCTTTCTGATTTCTACACCAATGCAATTGAGTATGGAGTGAGTAACAATAACGCGCAGATAGATGTTGAGCAGTATCTATTCAGTATATACAGTTCAGACACATCGGGAACTGCAGTTGATAAGTATATCGAATCAGTTGTAACTGATCGATATTCAAGCGCAAAGAGAACAGATGTGGTTCAAGGTTGGGTTGATGCCGCTCCTCTATACAACAAAGATGCAACTGGTGCAACACCATTCTATCTCGAATCGGGTATTGTGGTTGACGCTGTGATGAAAATGAAAATTGCTGGCGACAATCCTTACGGAACCTCCGCTCTTCAAGAACAGTATAAAGGGCTTCTCGATTCGAGTGAAAAACGATATGGCTGGAGTCAGGACATGATCGTCGCGATCCTCGTGAACCACATCGCTTCTGCAACGGATGCGTTTATTGGTGCACATCGGTACAATCGCTTAAAAATGAACGAGCAGGTTGAAAAAAGTCCGAAGATCTCTCTTGAAAATGATCTATACCGAAACCAGTACGGAGCACTTACCACAAGGCTGGATTTTGTATGGAAATTCTAAAGCGAATTATCATACTAATCGCATTTGCTCTTCCTCTCTCTGCGCAAATTGTTATTGAAGAGGTGGGGGTTGATTCTTCGAAAGGAAGATCAGTAACGATTGGTTCTGATTCGATTGTTGGATCAAAAAAGGTGTGGCGGGCAGCATTTCTGTCGCTTGCCGTTCCGGGATTCGGGCAGTATTACCTTGAAGAGAAAAAAAAGGGAACTGCATATTTTTCTGCTGATCTCATCCTTCTTGGTGGATCGTTTTTTTCGGAAGCGAGTTCTCGCCGGTTATATAAAAACTCAATTAATTACGCAAAAAACAATGCTTTGACATCGAGTACTCGTGACAGGAAAGATGTGTATTGGAATGACATTGGTTTTGGTGATTCTCTCATTACCAGTATTGACGATTGGAATTCTGAACTGGCGAAAGGACGGGAATTTGGACGTATGTACGAAGGATCGACAGCCTATGAAAAAGATTATTGGAGTTGGTTGTCAATTTCTTCAAAGCTGAGTTATATCGATCAACGCGATCGCGCTGAAAAATGGCACACTGCTTCTTATATATTTCTCGGAGGAATGCTCGTTAATCGCATTGTATCCTTTGTCGATGGACGCGTTTCTGCGAATCGTTATAATAGCAATCTGTTTAGTACGATCGCAATTGAACCGCACTACTCATTTGCTCGCGATGCCGGTGGTGTGACAGTGTATGGTTCATTTTAACACATAAATGGACAGGAACCGTGTCCTGCACAGTGCTAGTGTTCTGCAGGCTATTGCGTTGCGTCATAGCGAGTTTACTCATCTCGCTGCATTATTGTTTTAAGCTATCTTCACAAATTGAATTATCGCCTATGCATTTTGATGTTCAAATCGTTGCAACTGATCCACTCTAAATCCCCGTGAACCTTCGCACCCGAAGAGATTGTGCAGAAGCTATTTTCATCGTCTTACGGAGGACGACAGCATGGCAATTCAGTGGAAACGAACCGTCGGTCAGGATCGGATTAAATCGAGTTTTACCCGCGCCGTTGAAAATCGGCAGATCGGTCACGCCTATTTGTTTGCGGGAAAGTCTGGTGTCGGAAAATTTTCACTGGCACTAGAATTCGCAATGAACCTTCTTTGTCAATCCGAATCAAAGCCATGTTACGAGTGTGACTCTTGCAGAAAAGTACTCAATCACTCGCATCAGGATTTTCGGTACCTTTTTCCCCTAAATTTTACCACAGAACACAAGGTTAAGGGGAATGCCCAGAAACTGACTGAAGCGGGATGGGATTTCATCGCTGAAGAGATGAAAAAACGACTTGCAGACCCGTATCATACGCTCGAATTGGGTGGTTCGATTTCAGTTGAATGGATCCGTGAAATGAATCAGGCGATTAGTCGCGGTGCTTCCGGTTCTGGTTGGACAGTGGTGATTATTGATGGAATCGATACCCTTCGCGCAGAATCAGCAAACGCGATGTTGAAAACACTTGAAGAGCCGCCGGTCAATACGGTGATGATTCTTCTGACTGAATCAGTTCATGGCGTTTTGCCTACGATTAAATCCCGCTGTCAAATTCACCGATTTGGATCGATCGAACCGGAACATTTGGCGGCAGAACTTACCCGAAGATTTCCCGATCGCGGCGAAGATATTCCGCGAATCACCTCACTCAGTTACGGTTCTTTGGGAACAGCAATTACACTGATGGATCACGATGAGACTGGCGATTCTGCGATCGCGCGATGGTTTGAAATTGCGTTTTCACCTTCAGATTCCTTGGATCAAGCCTTGGTCTTGGAATCGTTTGTCGATCTGGAATTAGAGAAAGATTTTCCCCGAGGAATGAAAATCGTGAATGCGCTTATCGAAGAGTGCCGGTTTGCATTCCTTCACCGGTATGGCTCCGAGGCGGAGTATATTTTTTCATCTGTGGCAGCGAATCGCCTTCGCACGCTGAAGCCGGATCAGGTTGAACGGGTTATAAAATCAGGGGAAGATGCGCTTATCTCACTAAAAAAACATTCACCCATGCTGATGGTTTTTGTTACTTTGACTTTGAATCTACTGGAGATATGTAATGAGTAGTAATAGAGAAAAACTGTTTGATGTGAACCTTCGCGGCAGCCGTCGTGAACTGTTTCGCAATCAGCAGGAACTCGTTTTGAGCATTGGCGACAAAGTGGTTGTCGAAGCGGAACGGGGTTTGGAATTTGGGACGATACACGCGGTTCGAACATCGGTTCCATGCTGTGCGAAAAAGAGTCAGGCTGCGATTCACGTAATCAAACGATTTGCTTCGCCTGCGGATCTGGAAAAAGAAGCGACCAATCGTTCTAAAGAAGAAGTTGCGGCGAAAATGTGTCGCGATGAGATCGAAAAGCTGAAATTAGATATGAAATTGGTGGAAGTGGAAATGCAGTTCGATGGTACGAAAATGCTATTCTACTTTACGGCAGATCATCGCGTTGATTTCCGTATGCTTGTGAAAAATCTCGCCGG
>DYSA01000346.1 GCA_020726425.1 Fibrobacter succinogenes
CGGTTTCTTTCAACCGGACGGATTTCCTGCTTTGCAGGGCAAACCAAAAAGGCAGCCACAAGGGCTGCCCCTACAGATTTTTGGGGATTGAATTGGATTCTTGCACAATCTCAGAGGGCCGAGACTGCATTTTTCATATCTATTGTTACCCTTTTTCATTGATCTCGTCGAAGGCTGTAAATCGGCTTCGACAAGCTCAGCCACCGTTCTTAATTTAATGGCAGTGGGTCTGGAAACTTGTTACGTGTACTTACGCCAAGTTCATTGATTGTAAATACCTGAATCTCTCAATATTAGTTTTTGATGAGTACCTCCTAGCAAATTCAAAACAATTGTATTTTGAATTAGTATTATTCCACACGTAAAACGATGTTCCTCACTGCAATTGTAAAACGAAGGGTTATTTATGAAAAGTCGTGAGCCTTATCCGTTTATCCCCAAAGAGATTAGTTGGCTGTCATTTAATAATCGCGTTCTCTCTGAAGCTCAAAATCCGGCGGTCCCACTGCTTGAACGCCTTCGGTTCTTGGGGATTTACGCCAATAACATGGATGAGTTCTTTCGCGTGAGAGTGGCACTTCTTCGCCGATTCGTGATCGCGGAAGATCACGCGGAAAAAATTCTCGGAGGAGAACCGCAGTTTATTCTCACGCTTGTCCACGAAGAGGTTGCTCGGCAGGGCGGGATTTTCGAAGAGACTCGCAAAGTACTTCACGCAGAACTGAAAAAAATTGGCGTTGGTTTTGTTCGGACTAAAGAACTCTCTGATGTGCAACTTGAACAGGTGCGCACCGACTTTCGCCATCGCGTGAGACAGCATCTTTTTCCGGTGATGTTTGACAAATCATCCCGCATTCCCGATATCGAAGATGGTCTTCCCTACTTGGTTATCCATATCGAAGGAACCGAAAAGGATCCCGATCGCTATGCGGTTTTGAGAATCCCCACGGATAAACTTCCGCGGTTCTGGGAGTTGAAAGAAGGGGGAAACCGAATCAACTTAATTACTCTTGATGACATTATTCGCGTCGGTGTGCCGGAAATTTTTACCCCCTTTTCGTTCAGCCGGATTCGTTGCTATGCGATCAAATTGACCAAGGATGCGGAACTCGACATTGAAGACGATGTTTCGGAAACCTATCGCGAACAGATTTCACGTTCTGTAAAAGCGCGCAAAAAAGGCGAGCCCGTTCGGTTTGAATACGATCGCCACTTGCCGGAACTCTTAGTCTCTTGGCTGCGGAAACGGTTTGCAATTTCCCGTCTCGAATCGATGGTAGCGGGCGGAACATTCCGCAACTATCGCGACTATCTGAAATTCCCGGATCTCCGCATGGAAGGCACCACCTATCGCCCAATCCCCGCGCTTCACGTTCCCGGGATCAAACACAATTTCTCTATTTTGAATCAGTTGAAAAAGCACGATCTGCTTCTTCACTACCCGTATCACTCATTCGACACGTTTATCACCTTCCTCCGCGAATCCTCCTTTGATCCGCGAGTCACCGAAATTCGTATTACTTTGTATCGCGTGGGCAATGATTCACTGGTGGTGAATGCGCTTATAAACGCGGCACAAAATGGGAAAAAAGTGGTGGTGACTCTGGAACTTCAGGCGCGATTCGACGAAACGAACAATCTCTACTGGTCTGAGCGAATGAGTGAAGCGGGGATTCGCGTAATTCACGGCGTTCCCGGGGTGAAAGTACACGCGAAACTCTGTCTGGTCGAAGGCATGGAAGGTGGCCATCCCATTTCGTGGGCGGCAATCGGCACGGGGAATTTCAATGAAAATACGTCAAAAGTATATACCGATACGTTCCTTATGACCATGAACCGAGAAATCTGTGGCGATGCGCGGCAAATTTTCCAGTTCCTTGACCACAACTATCTTCGCCTTCACCTCAATGCACTGCTTCTCTCCCCGTATGATCTGCGCGAACGCATTCTCTTGCGGATCGATCGCGAAATTGCCAACGCTCAGGCGGGAAAAACCGCTTCAATTATGGTAAAAATGAATCAACTAGTGGATCTTCAAATTCAAGAACGGTTGATTCAGGCGGCGCGGTCTGGAGTCACGGTGCGCCTCTTGATCCGCGGCATGTGCAGCCTTGCTCCAGAACCGGGTGACACAATCGAAGTGCGCCGGATCGTGGATCGGTTCTTGGAACACAGCCGATTTATGGTGTTTCACAACGATGGCGATGCGCAGGTCTATATCAGTTCTGCGGACTGGATGGTGAGAAATCTGGATCGCCGTATCGAAGTGACCGCGCCGATTTTCGATCCAAAATTGAAACAGGAGTTGATTGATATATTCGAAATCTACTGGAGTGACAACTGCAAAGCGGTCTATGTAGAACCAACCTTGCAAAACATTCCCGTTCACGGCGATGGCACTCAGCGCGCTCAGGTCACGATGATAGATTATCTGAAAGCCAAGGGCGAAAAACGATAGATTTTTTGTGGCAAAATCGTTTGGACAAGTTGGTGTGGGAGTCGAAGATGTTTTCGATTCCCTCACTTTTTTAGACTGTTATGCGGTATGACAATTGCGCTTCATCGCCCGTGATTCCTCGAAATCCCCAGCAGTGCGAAGGTTGTTCGTGAACCGTGATCTCCAGATCGATCGGTGCGATGCCGATCTCCTTTTCCACCGATTGAAACAGCTCTCTGATCAGGGCCTTAATTGTCTCCGGTTTGCGACCTTCCATCATGTTGATCTCAATCATCGTGTACCGATCCGAACGATCTTCGGGATAGTAGAAATTATCACGATCAAAGGGAAAGAATCGATGAATCCGCTTGTTCTCAGGCAACCCCAAAACGCGAACCATACAGAGGTGAATCACATCGGAAAGGTTCGCTTTTATCGGGTTTAGGTTCTCGGCAATTCCGTAAATCTTAATCATTTTGACTCCTTATTCGGTAAAAGCCTCTCCACTATCGATTCGAAAAGAGCGGCCATTCCTTCGCTGCAGGACCAACGTCTGACTTCTTGAATATCAACACAATTGTTCGTGGCAACTAAGATTGCCTGCTCGAGACACTGCTTATCTTTCCAATGGTAAAATCCTGCCAAACGGTCTTTTACACAATCTGTTGCCGTGAGAAGTTTCAGTGTTCCCGTAGCAGTGATTCGTTCTGCCGTGATGCGCACTGGTTCTTCACCAACACTTAAAGGGCCGGCAGGAAATTCCAAAAGGTACGTCGTGTCGGGGTGTTCAAAGTATCGATTCTTTTCAATAACTGATGTTACGCACCAAACATAATTCCAGTATCTTCGCTGATTTCAGTCA
>DYSA01000347.1 GCA_020726425.1 Fibrobacter succinogenes
GTGGACAGCTTTTTTGTAGTATCCGAACCAACAAGATTGTCTTCTGAACAGCCGACAATAAGTGCAGCAACAGCAAAGGGAAGTAATGCAAAACGTTTCAAAGGATCCTCCAAAAAATTGATTGATATTTCGACAAAATAATCGAGAATTGTCTCAAAATCACTTTCGTCGCGCTGATAATACAATGGATACAATGATTATGCAATATTCTTTACCATTTTTTTCAGTGCTCTTCCATCTGGCGAACAAGAATATCGACGTACTGTTCCGTCGGATTAGAATAGTATGATCTCAACAGGCGTGCCATGGAATCGAAATCACGGCACTCTTTCCGCTCCATCACTTTTTGAATCTGGACAAGCGTATAACCACTGACCCGATCATCCAGATGTTCCTGATCCAGTGTATCAACAAGGTCAATCATAAAAGGTGTGTAGTTGTAGAAATACTTTTTCCGTCTTTCCCATTTAAAATTTTTCCATCCACTAAAAAATGGATACTGTTTGCTGTACACCCGAACCTCTTCGATATTTTCTCCATACTGATCTCTCGTGAGAAAATACCGAATTGCTTCAGCCCAACTCTCTTTCAGTCGAAGAGAGGTTTGCAAATGTTGTGACCATCCGAGATAGAAATGATCGTGATGTGCATGCCCCAATTCATGAACGACGTAACTAAAGAGGCGCACATCGTTCAGTTTTTTGCCCGTTTTGCTTTTCCCCCAGATCTGAATGTTTTCCGACACCGCATTATGTCGTGCCGATCCGTGACCAAAGGGGCGGAGATTGGGATATGCTTTAATTGAAATGTGTTCAAACTGATTTTTCGGAGTAACAAAGTCCTGTGAAAGATAGGTTGCACCGGCTCGAAAGATCGTGGCAAAAAACTGCTGTTCTCCTTCGCGAAATACGGGATTCCACGTATCACTTGATCGTGGCCCTTCGCAAAATGCCTGCCCAATGGCGTTGGTGCGAATATCAAAGAGATTGTTTTTGTACTGCCATTTCAGGCGGTAGGAGACTTTCTTGTTCGGCAAAAGGGGAAATCCAAAACTCCCCACCGAGTCGGTGTGGGTAGAAAATCGATAGCCATTCGATTCAATCTGAATTTCGACGCCGGAGATCGGCAAGTCCCGTTTGAGTGTTCGATCATACGCTTTCACAGTACCGTGAGGATAGTTAGGAAAACAGAACGCAGAGAGAACCAACACAATAACAAATACGAGGATACGATGCACAGATTACTCCAAATATTGGTGTTATTGTTCGGAAAAATTTCGGAGGGTGGTATTTACTAAGTGGTATACACTCTTGGCGGCATGAATTGCTTCACTTGCAGTTTCTTCATCAGGAGTTAGTTCTTCACCAGGATATCGAAATAGCGTGTCAAAGGGGGAGACCAAGAAAACAAATTCAGAAAGAACCGAAAGATTGGGAACATATTCACAACAGAGGCGAAGAAGTTTTGTAACGTTGTGTGTTTTTTCTGGGAGTACTCCGTTGCTCACAAGAACTGCCTTGAGTGCTTTTTCTACCGTTTGTTGCGTGTGATATACAACCGTGTCAAGCAGTGTTTTATCATGTGTAAAAATGAGTTCTGCACTCTTAAGATCATGTTCAGCTTTAAAAAGCCACTCATCAACATCACTCATAACTTTATTCCTTCGTACTTGATTCGAGAATAAAGATTTGTTTTTCGCAATGCCCGCTCCTCGAATGCAGCCCGAGTGGTCACAATAACATCTGTAGGAATAGAAATATTTGCTTCATACAGAGCTCGTTGAGCCGCTTGAGGACGCAAAAGATAGGGCTGATCAGACTCTTGCACCACAACAAGAAAATCGAGATCACTACTTTCACAGGGAATACCCCACGCATACGAACCGAAAAGATACACATCGGCCACACTATATACTTGGTGAAGAATCGAACTACACTGCTGAATCATTTCATTTGATATCATAATTCCCCTCCAATTCTAAGTGTTCATGAGTAATATATTTTGACATCACGGTGAAAGAAAACAAAAAGCCCCCGAATTTCTCCGAGGGCCAATTTTTGCGATAATTTACAAAATTTATTTAGTCGCGTTTTCTTTTGAAACGTAATAATAATCAATAGTAACTTTACCAGTATTGGTTGTAGACGGACTAGTATCAGTAGCACTAAAAGCAGCAACTTTTACAAGAGCGTAACCACGAGCATTACCAAGTTTTGTAACAAAATATGGTTTATCCGTTGCATATGTAAGTGTTTTTGCAGTAGCGGTATCAGCTACGGAGAGGAGTTTTTCTTTAAACTTTTTGTAGTTTTTCGTTACTTCTGCGAAAGTTGCAGAATCGATCGCTGCATAAGTAGTACCGTTAAGCGATTTCAAACCACCTGTAAGGGTAGATGCACGATTTTCACTATTTACAGTTTTAAAGTCAACAAGTGTGGAGTCAGCATCTTTATACGCGATAGCTCCCCATTTAAGAACTGATTTATTTGTAGCGGTACTATCCTTTTTGCTTACTTCACCAACAACAACACCTTTAATTAATGTGCTATTAACTACATCAAGACCAGATGGCAATGTACCATAAGCATTGTAAATAGACGCCGTTTTTACTTCGATACCTTCTCCTGCAAGCTGTTCGTCTGTAGCATCCGCTACATCGGTACATGAAGACATGAGTGCTGCTACTGCTGATGCTGCGAGTACTGTTTTAAACAGTTTCATAATAAATCCTCCAAAAACAATTAATAAGAATAAAACTTTTGATTTGTACAATTATACTATTTAGAATTCAAAAAACAAGTGGCCGTCTGCTTTTTCATACTATACACGTTAAATTACGTTAATCGCTCAATTAAAGTACATGTAAGATTCGAAAAATTTCAAATGACTGTTTTCCGTTTGATCCAGCAACGCGAAGTTTGTAGAATCCCAGAACCGCCGAAGGGTTCGCATGCACCGTTGCAGTCGCTCCAACCGCCGTATAAGAACCTGCTTGCGGAACCACGGAACTTACCATTTTATCAACAGAAACCGTTGCGCCACTCTGATCGGAAATCACCGCCGTTATCACCCCTGCCGAAATCGCCGGCTGCGAACTGATATTAAACCAAAATGCTTCCGTCCCCGTCTCTCCAACCGAAGAGCTTTCGCGGGTAATGGTAATGGTATCCTTTATTTCGCCAACAGGAGATATGGTCAATTCAGTGAACGGTTCTTTTTTCGCAGAACAACTCACAAGTATCAGTGTAACAATCAGCACTATAGTACGTTTTGCAAAAATCACTGTAACCCCAAG
>DYSA01000348.1 GCA_020726425.1 Fibrobacter succinogenes
GGTGCGTAACATCAGGTAATAAGTTTAAACCTCTGTTTTTGTACTCAACTGCGGAATCTCGGTTGAATGTAATATTCCCTTGTCACCGCAAAATCCCTGAACCTCCGCTGTTGTTGAAAATGTTTCTATGGTCAACAAAAATGCGTATCAGTTTTACTCTGCTATCTGTTTCTCTGTAATCAGTTTTTAATGTAGGCTTATTTCGATCAAATCGTTACAATGAATTGTTCTGAATTAAAATAGGTGTTACTACTGTTTCTGAATATGTTTACAAGGTTCTTGTGGTCAGTTCAAAATAATCAATTGGGAAAATGGTGTTGAGTGCGTGGTAGATTCTGGTAAATGCAGAATGACCGTCTGGAAATTCAGGGCGGAAAAACTTTTTTACAAGGGATCTATCTATGAAAAAACAGAGTTTACTTTCTCTCTTTGTGCTTGCAGGAGTGGCGATTGCGTTGCCAACTCACCAGCTGATTCCCACCAGTGTTGGTTATGATCTGACACTTTCGTTTGGATTACCAGAAATCGTAGACACGGTTGTGAACGGGCAGATATTTTCTGTGGTTCGGTTCGAAGGGTGTGGGTACGAAGGAAAAGTTGGACAGGCTGCAACACCGGTCGCTCAATTTGATCTTGCTGTTTCCGGAACTCCTTCAATTACAGTGACCCATGAAACAGCTGAAACACTGACCCTTGCTCACCCGATCCTTCCGATGCCTTTACCGCGAAGTGGTAACGATGTAACCGAACTGCCCTTTGTGATTGACAAAAACTGGTATCTGGGAACGGGAACAGACAAGGCGACAAGTTCGGTGGAAAAGCTCTATTCGATTCGAGATATTCAGGGGGGATATTTTGCGGTTCGGCCGGTAACTTACACTCCTTCGACAGGAAGATTGATTGTTCGAACTTCCGCAACAGCTTCGATTGCAACTTCGAAAATGATACCTTCATACGCAGGAACCCAGGCTTCCGACAAGATCGCCCGTGGAATATTTCTCAACCTAGAAAACACAACTCGATCAACTCCTCCCGCAGGATATTCCACAGAAAAGTATCTGATAATTACCGCCGACCGATATGCTTCAAACACCGATTTGGCACGGTTTGTCGAGTTTCGTAAAAAGGGATTCGATGTAAAAGTGGTGAACAAATCGGTGGTAGGAACAACGACCACGGCGTTTGCTTCGTATATCAAAAAGGAGGCTCCTGCCTATGTTTTGCTTGTTGGTCAGTTTAGTGATTTTCCGACGAAAAGTTATCCTTCGCTTTTTGGAAGCCAAGAACCTTCGGCAAAGTCATACCTTCCGTATATCGACAACGGCACCGGAAGACCTTCGACACCGCTGGGGTTATTCTTTTTTCGTACCGAAACTGCACTGAAAAATATTGTGGATAAAACGATCTATACCGCAAACAATCTCGACAAATATCCCAACGATTATATCTGTTTTTCTGGGAATAATGGTGACATGGGTTCGATTGCTCCCAATCATATTGATAAGCTTTTCACTCGGTTAGAAACTTCATACTGGAAACCAATGCAGTTCACTGTGACAAAAGTATACGCCTGTTCAGCACCAAATAAAAGCGATGCTTCGGTGGTGGTAAAGGCATTGAACAAAGGTGCTCGCTTTTTGAATTACAACGGTCATGGTGCTGATTACGGTTGGTCATTTTCACAAACTCCTTCGAATGAATTGTGGGGTGAATATTCTCAGTATCAACTTTCGGTGAATGATTTCGGGACAATATCGAACACAATTTATCCCTTTGTGATTTCCTGTGCTTGTGTCACGGGTATTTTCGAAAAATCCTATCCTTGCTGGGCAGAAACCTGGATTGGCCACAAAAATCTCGGTGTAGGATTTATCGGTTCAGAACAGAACTCTTCGATGAATCAACATGCGATGAATTATGAACTTATGGAAGCGATCAAAACCAAAGATATCACAAGGTTTGGCGATATGTTCGTGTACGCAATAAATGCTGCATATACGAGAAATGTTGGCGATAATACGATTCAACCTGATGATCAAATAAATAATTGGGGTTGTCAGGAGTATCATCTTTTTGGCGATCCTGCTCTTGAAACTATGAAACCGGAAATCGTTGCTGATCCGTTTGTTACGGTCAGTTCACCAAATGGAAATGAACAGATTGAAATTGGCTCTTCCGTGGCGATTTCATGGACGGATAATATCGATGATTCGGCAAAAATTGAACTTCTGAAAAGTGGGAGTGTGGTTTCAACGATTGTAGCTTCTACGGCGAGCGACGGATCATTTAGCTGGATTGTTCCGGAAACGATTTCAGCAGGGAAATACACCATTCGAGTGAGTGTTGGAACTTTAAAGGATGTGAGCGATGCGGAATTTTCTATCGTGAAAGTTGTCAGTAGTGGAAATTTGACGGCGCACAAAAAATGTAAATGGTACACCGAAACCGATGAAAACAGTGGAGCTACACATTCAACGGCAACACTTGATACTTCGAATGTTCCGACAAAAGGAGTTGTCGCTGGATTTGTCATGGGGAAATCCGACGAAGCTGGATCGATCTGGACTTACGCTTCGCTGGTGAACGAACCAGGCACTGATCTTTCTGGATTGACAAAAGTATCAATCATTTACACCGCTGATTACGACATGATGGTTTCTCTTGTCCAGAGTGATTTCGAATCAAGTGGTGCCTATTATCAGTTTCCTCTGAAAAAAACCGATGCAACTCGTGATACAATTGTGGCACTTGTAAAAGGTTTTGCTCAACCTTTATGGGCTGTAGAAGGAAAAATTACTGGTCCTCTGGTACTTAAAAATGTGTCAAAGTTTTCATTCGGTTCTGAAGTGGCAGAAGGGGAAAGTGCTCATATAACGATCTTTGGACTTACTCTTGGAGGAATCGAATCTACAAAAATAGGTTCCGATTTTGAAGCGACCAAACTGGCGGTTCATTCAGTTTCAAAAAATGTGTTGGCAGTTCATTCGGTGGGATCTTCAAAAATAAACCTCACTGTTCCCGTGGTTGGAACTTATTCGTTGACCCTCTACTCTTTGGCGGGAAAATCTCTCGGCGAAGTGACCGGAAATCTTGTGGCAGGAAATGCGACAATGAACTGGAATGGCGCTTCGTTAGGTCATCAACTGTGTATTGTTTCGGTGAAAGGGCCGAACGGAACATCTGTTTTCAAAGCAAAAATTGAAGAGTAAACAAGCTATGGTTTTTACATGGATGTCATTGATAGCTCTTTATCAAGCTCGATGGGAAGTTGAAAACTACTATCGAGATG
>DYSA01000349.1 GCA_020726425.1 Fibrobacter succinogenes
GGATATCAATCACTTACAAAACAAAGGTTTTTTCGTGGTACCTGAGTAGTAACATGTGATTATGAAAAATGGCGATTCAGAAAATAGTGATCCTTCAGATCCGACTGAATTTAAAGCGATCTCGCTTGAGACCGCCTTAAAAAAACTATTTCATTCCGCCCTTATGATTGAACAGAGAACTCTTAGGTATCAGTGTTCGTCGGTTATAGCAGTCAAGAATATTTCTGAATAGAGTAGCATCGGGATCTGACCAAGAGAAATCAAGTACGAACCGATTGATTCCATACTCCATCAACTTGTCGATGCGATGGGTAAGACCAAGTGGCTGATCAGAAATCAGTGAGTCCATCTCTTCGCGGTGGATCGAGGTGAACATCTGCTTGGTGTCATCGGAAACTTTTTTATGATCACGAATCAACGAGTTAACACGCGATGTAAACAGGGGAATTCTCATGTAGGCAATGAACAATCCCGCATCACTTCCGTGACGTTTCAAGTTGAGAATGTCATCTTCAGGCGAATAGGTGAAATGGGAAATGCCGTTGTCAGCGAGCATTTTCTGAGCGTACCGGTTCATCGCCCAAACAGGATAGTCAGCAAAGAGCGTATCTTTTGGTCCAAATAACTCTTTTTCGCCGAACTGACCGATCATCCAGTAGTGATGTCCCTGCGCCTGAAGGCGATTGATGTTTTCTTTCCAGAACGCAAGGCGTGTTTCTGCGATAAACGTGGGAATAGCAATGATCAATGATCCGGCGATCGACTTGATTTCCCCTTCGTTCATATTGATCGACGAAATAATCTCTTCGGAAGCGGTGAGAATGAACTTTGCATTTTTGGTGTTTTTCACCAGTTTGAGCCATTCAAGAGAATCGACGCGAATATAGAGGAACGGCGTTTTGCGTTCAACTTTTGGCTGATCCAAAACTGCCATCACGCGACCCGTGGCAACACCTTTTCCGCGCTTGAGAACTCGTGGTTCTACGTTTACTTTCGTGCGTTTCCATTTTGAAATCAGTGAGTTTTTACGGGAGATAATGAAGATCGAACCGTCGTAGTCGAATCCTTCAGAATCGGAAACGGTCAGAGTAATCATGTCATCGCTATCTTCAACTGATTCAACTTTTGTCGAAACGCCTTCGTCACCTTCGATACTGTGGAAACGAATGCGATCGCCCTCTTCGGGAAGTTCACCTTTTTTGTTGACAGTAACTTGGTTCCCCTGAAGCCCCATTACTTTTCCTGCGAACATTCCTGTTCCCGCAGGAGCGCCGGCGGACACGATTCCCGTGGAGTCTACACCGTTGAGAAGGAATGTTGATTTTGGGCGACCGAAGTCTTTGTTGAGAAGTTCTTTTGCTTCTTCAACAGAGATTTTTCCATCGAGGAACTGACGGTACGCCGAAGTAACGTTGTACACGTAATCGGCGCTACGCATACGACCTTCAATTTTAAGGGATTTAATACCGATGTTGCGGTATTCGTCGACAAAGTCAATTGCCCAGAAATCGCGAGGTGAGAAGTAGAATCCGTTTTTGGTTCCTTCGGTAGAAAATTTTCGACGACAAACCTGGGTACATTTTCCGCGGTTCCCTGACATTCCCCCCAAAAAGCTCGACGCGAGACAGTTTCCAGAGAGCGAATAGCAGAGCGCACCGTGGATGAATAGTTCGATTTCCAGTTTCGATTTGTTGTTGATTTTGCGGATTTCCTGAAGGGTGAGTTCACGGGAAGGAACCACACGGGTGAATCCCATTTTGCGCATCGCTTCAAATCCGGCAGTGTTGTGCACAGCCATCTGAGTCGATGCGTGCAATTCGATATTTGGGTAGTATTGGCGCAGCATGGCAGCCATCCCCAAATCCTGAACGATAATCGCATCGGGTTTGAGTTGTTTCAAGGTGTTACAGCTCTCTACAAACAGCGGGATTTCACCGTCTTTGATCAGTGTGTTCATGGTGATATACACTTTTTTCCCGAGGCTTTGAGCGTATGGAATCAGGTGAGCCATGGTTTGTGGAGTGAAATTTTTCTGTCTTCCACGAGCGTTGAAATCATCAAATCCAAGATATATCGCATCGGCACCAGCGTCGATCGCCGCATGAAATGCTTCAATAGAACCGGCAGGGGCGAGCAGTTCAATATCGTTTTTAGCCATTCGTTTTTGTTCCTTTCAACCGGATTTATGCCGGTCATTTTTTGATTCGCGGGAATATACATGAAAACGGTATAGTAATGGGTTTATGAATGGGCGAAGGTCGATACAATTGCGGAATTAATTGGTGATATTGCGAAGAGATTTGGTTGTTCACATGAGAACAACTATTCTATATTGAATGAAAGATCTTTCTGTGGAATTAAATAGGAGAGTGGTATGAACGTTGGTTCGATAACCGGTTGGATTTTCGATATGGATGGAACGCTAACGGTACCAATCCACGATTTTGTTGTTATCCGCAGGGAACTGGCAATGCCCGCGGATCGAGACGATATTCTCGGATGGCTGGATTCGCTTTCCGAAGATGAGCGTCAACAGAAAGATGAAATTCTCAAGCGAATCGAACTGGATCTCGCTCGTCAATCTAAACCACAACCATTCATCCACGAACTTTTGGAACAGTTGCAAAATCGCGGATGTCATCTCGGTGTAATCACTCGAAACAATCTTCTCAATACAAAGGTCACTCTTAAGGCTGCAGGACTTGACTCGTTTTTCGATATCGAATCGATTCGCACACGAGAGTGTGCTCCTGCGAAACCAGATCCTGAAGCGGTATTTCAACTGCTCAATTTGTGGGGGACTGAAGCTAATCAAACGGTGATCTGTGGAGACTACAAACACGATCTTAACGCTGGTATCAATGGGGGAATTCACACGATCTATTTCAACTCAAGAAATGATGAACAGTGGAAAGTTCTTGCAGATCTTACGATCGAATCGTGGGATGAGCTGTTAAGAATTCTGTAGTTAATTTTCTCTTTGTCTTGCAACTCAGATCGTCTCCCTACATTGGAAACATATTTGAATAGAGTTAATCAAATGGTTTTTACGTCGAAGGCCTTCTTATCCGAAAATTGATTGCTCAGAAAGAAAACGAATTTTATTCAATGAGCCCCCTCTAAAAACCCCGATCTTCACAGCAAGGTTAAAACACTATTGATCTGATAATGTTTGGTCTGCTGCTTAGACAGCTGCGAAGTCGTTCCGAACAGTGTTTCCTGAATATGCCCGCGATTTTCATTGAGCATTTTTTCGGCTCCCAATTTGAACAGAACTAAAA
>DYSA01000350.1 GCA_020726425.1 Fibrobacter succinogenes
CGGTTGCACGACTATTTTCCAGTCGGAGTGATTACCGTTAAAATTGTACGAATCAGTCAATTCCAAAGGCTATTTTATCGCGTCTATTATTCGGGAGTTGGGTATGGAAAATCGGTTTATATACTGTAGTCGGGAAAAGATAAATCTCTATAGTGACGGGAAATCGGTTCCTATAGAGTCGCAATATCTTCAGAGTTATAAGAAAAATATGGTTCAGATCAACCGTAAAAAAGAGTGGAAAGAGAAAAGTGATCTCACCTTGATGGGACGGTACTCTTCGCCACGATCTGATGTGGATGGTCTTCGCTACTCATTCACCGGGGCGACATTCGTTGACACTGATCTGATCTATTCGATCCAAATAGAGAATTCGTCGGGAATGTTCAAGGCGCGACCGGCGATTGTCGACAAGGCGGAAGGGCATATTGTTCACAACACCGATCGCAGTTATCACTCACCAAGTTATTCATCTGCACGAAAAGAGATGGTCTATTCGGTAAAAGAGGGAGGCGTCGAAAACCTTCACCTTCAAAATCTGGCAAAGGAAACGGAACGGGAACTTACCGAAGGGGATAGTTTTGATGCGAATCCGCGCTGGGATTTGGCGGGATCAAATCGGATTGTCTACCAGACCGCCGGCATTGGACGGGATCAGCAGGGAAACTTCGCCATGCTCGGGCCGTGGGGAATCAATATTCTCGATTTTGAAAACAACGATGTAATTGAACTGAGCTACTCTCATTCGTACGATTACATTTTTCCTGTTCTCCATGGAAAACGGCTCTTTGCGATTCGCCGCCCCTATGAAACTTTCAAGAGAAAGTACTTTTCTCCGCTTGATTTAATAATGATTCCGATCAATATGATCAGAACGCTGTTTTCCTTTATCAACTTTAGCAGCATGATGTTTCGGGGAAAACCGTTGAGCGATGGAATGGCGGTGAAAGATCCGGCGGTGGAGAAAAAAATATTCATTCACGGGCGCATGGTGGATGCGGAAAAAGCGATGAAAGCTTCGCGGAAATTTGATACGGCAAATCCATCAGTTGTTCCTCGATCATGGGTGTTGGTTGAAATTGATTCCGAAGGACGGGATACGGTTCTTGAAGAAGGTGTGACAGCCTTTGATGTTCAGAGCGATGGATCGATACTCTTTTCCAACGGTTCTGCGATTTACCATCGTCCCGACGGGGGAAAGCGGCGTTTGCTGTTCAAAGAAAAGTGGGTTGAACAGATAATCGTTCCCCGCTAAACAAACGAGCGACGGTGAAAATGTATTCACCGTCGCTCTTTTGTTTTGGCCGAAAAAGTTTCTATTCAATAAACATCGAATCGCCATAGCTGAAAAAGCGATACCGTTCTTCGATTGCCACTCGATATGCATCCATAACCGATTCCCGATTGTAGAACGCGGAGACCAACATAAGGAGTGTCGATTCTGAAAGATGGAAATTGGTAATCAGTGCATCGATCATCTTGAACCGATAGCCGGGATAGATAAATATCTCTGTGGAACCTCTTCCTGCGTGAACAACTCCCGAATCATCGCAATTGCTTTCCAACGTACGCACCACCGTTGTTCCCACAGCGATTACTCTTCCGCCCTTCGCTTTTGTTTCGTTGATCGCTTCGGCGGTGGCGGGATCAATTTCATACTCTTCTGAATGCATTGTGTGTTCCAAAATGTTGTCCACTTTCACGGGGCGGAAGGTTCCAATTCCCACGTGAAGAGTTACAAATGAAACATCCACTCCCTTTGCGCGGATCTGTTCGAGAATTTCATCGGTGAAGTGAAGTCCCGCTGTGGGAGCTGCCACGGCTCCGCGTTTTTCTGCATAGACCGTTTGGTAGGTGGTGTTGTCTGACTCGTCGGCCCGTCGTTCCATGTAGGGAGGAATAGGCATTTCGCCCACCCGTTCCAGAATTGGGGTGATCGGTTCAGCGCAGATCAAATTGCGACTGCCATCTTCGCACGATTCGGTGACGGTGAACGATACGGATGGATCTTTTTCAAGAGAGACCACGGTTCCTACTTTGAGCCGTTTTGCCGGTTTTGCGATGACGTTCCATTTTGTCGGGGAGAGCTCTTTGATAAACAGAAGTTCGATTTTCACGCCGGTATCCTTGAGAACGTAGACCCGTCCTGGGATCACGCGGGTATTGTTGAAAATGATCCGGTCGCCGGCATTGAGAAACTGTGGAAGATCGAAAAATCTCCGGTGGGTAATTGAATTTTTAGAACGATTGAGATGCATGAGTCGAGAGTGATCTCGCTGATCGAGTGGGCGGTGAGCGATCAGTTCATCGGGAAGGTCAAAGGAAAAATCACTGGTTTTCACGGGGCTCCTCATTGCGGTTTGTTTTTCGGGAGTGAAGATATATTGCGAACGAATCTTCGGTGTGGGGGATCAGTGCGTTTGTTTCGCTCATAGGTTAGAAGAGAACCTCTGCTTTTTGATCCAGTTCATCGTACTTTTGCATCTCCATTTCAAAACAGGTCGGGCACATTCCGTGAGAGAGGGATTTTGCATGAAGGGTGGCGAGATATTCTTCGCTTTTTTCCCAATCGCAGTACGGAATTTTTATTTTATGGCAGTATGAACAGATCTGAATAAGTGCCTGCTTTTTTGTTTCCCGCTGATCGGTTTCATTTTCAAATGAAATTTTGTTGGTGTGAATATCAATACTACTGCTGATAAAGCCGCCAAAAGTTCCGCAGGAGTCGTAGTACGGAGCACCGTAGTCGAGTATCCAGCGATATTCTCCGGAGTGGTGGCGAAGGCGATATTCAATGATAAAGATTTCTCGACGGGCAATGTATTTCGCGGATCTATTCTGATACTCTTCGCGGTCATCGGGGTGAATATTCTCAAGCCACCCTTCTCCCTGTGACTCGTCAAATGTTCTACCGGTGAATTTCAGCCACGATTCGTTGAACCACTCATACGCCATCGAAATCCCGGATCGCCACACGAGAATCGGCGAAAGAACACTCTGATTCTGTGACGGGTAAGACGCTGTTTTCATGGTCAGTTCCTCCGAAAATGTTGAAGCAAAATACCGTGCATGAAATGGTCTGTACAATGAGTAATTTAACGCAACTTGCAAAATATGCAGTAAACAATTCACTGAATTTCAATCTTTCAGAACAGGAGCTCTATTCATGTTCTCAAAAATCTATTGTCAAAATTGTGATTGATTTTTAAATTGATGTTCTGTGGCTCTTTATTGCGGTATATTGATCTCACAATCATTGAACAATAATTGAAAGGT
>DYSA01000023.1:0-12121 GCA_020726425.1 Fibrobacter succinogenes
TATTGTAATTGATTGATTTATTGAGTATAATGTAAGTTCTCAACGTGGAGGGACTATGCTCGATTATCTAAGAATCAAATTTCTTCGCTATTTAAGTATCATCGGCGTAGTTGCTTTGATGCTTGTCGTTATTGTTGAACAGTTTGCGAATGTTCCCGCTACTCACTTGCTTCTGAATTTCTCTCTCTTCGCAGTTCTTCTCGTTGCTTCAACGTTGACCTATTTTCCCCTTTCAAACGTAAACCCTTTTTACGTTCTCACGGGATGTGCTTTGGCACTGTATGTCGGGTTCACTCCCTACTATATCCACACCACGGGACAGATGCTCCCGTATGGATATCTCTTGTATCCCGTGTATACATTTCTTTTGATTGGTGCTCGTTACGGTCTAATTGCATGTTCCGTGCTCTTTGTTTCAATTCTGGTCAATCTCGGATTTAATCACTTTGATTTTGATCTCCTTGGCATCTCTGGTGAAGCATTTTTGGTCGCTTATATTGTCGAAGTAATTTTGCTTGCCACGTTGGAACGGGGCCACGATTTTCTTCTCAATGAAATCGAGGCAAAAACATATCGTGACGATTTAACCGGTCTTATGAATCGGTCGGGGATTCTCAGAGAAGTAGAAATCGCTCTGAAAAAAGAGAAAAAGTTCTATTTTATCCTCACTGACTTCGATCACTTTTCACATATAAATGCAAACTTGGGACACAAACTCTGTGACAATATTATTCGCGAAGCCGCGGGTATTTTTAAAGATCATCCCAAAGTTCACTCGATTGCGCGGTGGTATGGAGATCAATTTGGAGTCCTCTTTTTGGGTGATGAAATGGAGCTCAACGAATATCTTAAAACGCGGCAGCGGTTGATTCGCACATTGGCTGATGAACTAAAAATTGAAATTGAAATTACCTATAGCTGTGGAATAACCTCGCATCCCGATGAATCAATTACTGATAATGAACTGATTCCTTACACCGAAATCGCCCTTGCTGAAGCGAAAAAGGGAGATCGCGCAGTGTATCATTTCTTCCAGTCTGAGAATCTCGAAGATCGCCACAGAGTTATGAAAATTGAACGGGAGATTCTCGATGCGATATCGCGGGAAGAGATTGAAGTTCATTTCCAACCGAAAGTTTCGGTTCGCACTGAAAAGGTGAGTGGTATGGAAGCTCTTGTGCGCTGGTTCCATCCCGAATTGGGCTACATCGCCCCTCCTGAATTTGTTGCAATCGCCGAACGAACTGGTGATATTGTTCCGCTCGGAGAGTATGTAATGTGTAAAGCCTTGGAACATCTTAAGAAGTGCCAGGCAACGGGGGCGACAGAGTTATCTGTTTCGATCAATATTTCGCCGCTTCACTTACTCCATACACGTTTTATCCTATTTCTCAATGAAACCGTGCTTCGCTATGGAATAAATCCTGAACATGTGTACCTTGAAATCACTGAAAATGTCATGCTTCAGACTGATCTGGTGAAACACCTTGATATGATTAAACGACTTGGATTTAAGCTCTCTCTCGATGACTTTGGAACCGGGTATTCATCGTTAAATTACCTGAATCGGTTTTCGTTCGATGAACTTAAAATCGACAAGAGTTTTACCGATGGAATTACCCGTTCTGAAAAAGAACGAATTCTGTTTAGAACGATTCTTGAAATTGCCCGTAATTTCCGCATGAGTTGTGTTATCGAAGGGCTTGAGGAAGCGTCTCAGCTTGAGATTGTACGCGAACTCGGTGCCGATGAGATTCAAGGATGGTACTATTCTAAAGCACTTCCTTCGGACATGTTTTTAGAATTTCTGAAAGAAAAGGGTGCTGATACTGATTATCAACAGAGTTCTTTTTTAGAAGAGTTGAGCTGATAATCCCGCTTTTCTAACTCTCAATATCTTCTTCGGTTTCAAAGAATATTTTTACTTTGCGTTCGGTATACGTGTAAATATTCTTGAAAGTCCGCTCGATACGAGCGAGTTGAATGGTCACAGCAAGAAGAAAAATAATCAAAGTCGCCCCGAGAAAAAAAAGCACGTATGTCAACATCATTTGCGAAACTCCTTGCGACTAATATCTGCTGTCGGTTGCATTGAAGGAAATCTTCTATCCCCACTGTTCCACGCTTCAAGGCCAGCTTTTGCAATCATTGCAGCATTATCGGTACAGAGTATCGGCGAAGGAAACCACACCGATTCGCCAAAAGTGGCTTTGAGAGCATCGCGAATAGTTCCGTTGCACGCTACTCCTCCTACCATCGCAATATTCGCAATTCCCGTATCTCGAACAGCATCTTTTAGATTATTGAGAATTGCTTTTATAATAGCTTGTTGAAAAGAATGGCAGATGAGCGGTTTTTGTATTTCAAGTTCTTCGGGGGATAGTTTTTGTGCATAATACTTTACTGAAGTTTTTAAGCCGCTAAAGCTAAAATTGTATCCCGCATGTTCTCTCACCTTGCCAATCGGGAAATCAATCAGCTCTGATCCTGTATGCAATTTTGCACACTCTTCGATCGATCTTCCGGCTGGATATTGAAAGCCAATCATTTTGCCGACTTTGTCAAAAGCTTCACCGGCAGCATCATCAATCGTTTGACCGAGAATCTCGTATTCACCAAATCCGTTAATTCTATAAATTGAACTGTGACCGCCGCTGACAACGAGCGTAATAAGCGGAAATGGAACGTCATTTTCAAGCATTACCGAAGCTATGTGACCTTCAAGATGGTTCACGCCAATCGTCGGTATGCCAGTGGCGGTGTGAAGACCGGAGGCGAAACTGATTCCAACCAACAACGCGCCCGCAAGACCGGGGCGGTCTGTAACAGCGATCAATTCGATATCTGAAATTGTTTTACCGCTCTCTTCAAGGGCGTTGCGATAGAGTCGATCAATCTTTTTTATATGTTCACGCGATGCAATTTCTGGAACAACTCCACCAAATGCGGTGTGTTCTTTTTGCGTGTAAATTTTATTTGATAGGATCTTACCATTATCAAGAATCGCAATTGATGTTTCATCGCACGAAGATTCAATACCCAGAACAACCATGTTCACCGCCGTAAAAAGTTTGTTTGAAAATAGTTTCTGACTCGGTTTAAATCGATTGGCAAATCTAGAAAAAGTAAAGGATTGCACAGGGCAATCCTTTACAAAAAAACAGAATCGTGAACACTATTTTATTAACCCGCTTGGCTTGCGCATCCAATCGATAATCTGTGAAGGAGTAACGATACGCACTTCGGGATAGGTTTGAGTGGCATAATCGATAAAATCTTCAATTGCTTTCTGGCGATTTCGAGCGGAACCGGTAGCAGGACATTCGCTGTCTTTTTCCGAAGCATACATGTCACTGTGTAGTCCAATAAGTAAGGGTGCCCGATTTCCTTTCATCCGTTGATCAAGCGTATATTTCAGAATTTCAGTAAATTGAGGTCCCGTTAACTCCTTGCCATCCCAATCTTTGGGAGCCCAAACATTGTAGTCTAGGCCGGTCATAATCGAGTCGCCGGTCTGTTCGCGAAGGGTAGGTGGAATGACAAATCGATAAGCGGGCATTTCCCACAGACCTGAATGTTTTCCTACCTCATTGTGAGCTGGAGATCCTTTGTGTAAGGTGTGAGGCCACCAAAACATTGTGCCATTACCTTCTGGTTCCAATTCCATAGAACAGTCATAGAGAAATTGTTCGTCTTTGAGCACCGCGAATATTGAATCATTCCACTCAAGTCGAGGAGTTCTCCATCCTTTGATATCAGATTTCTCAATACCAATTCCGAGCTTGACATCCTTTTTACTATACGGTTTTGTCAAGAGTTCTTGGCAAGGGGCAACCTCTTTTTCAAGCCACTCTTTTTTAGTATAGGCGCGACCATCAAAGTTCGTGCAAACCCAGTTGCCTGGACCTTCTTCTTCGACTTTCATAATGTGAAATGAGCTGTGATTACCCATCTCATGGCCATCGAGATAGAGTTTTCTCCAGAGTTCACGAACGGCAGGGAAATCCTCGTAAACCCACTCATTTCCGTATTTTGCTGTGAGGTAGAACGCTGCACGCATCGAAGAACCATCAAAAGTCGACACATTTCCAGAACCAACAGAATTTTTTTTGTCATGGAGATAGTTGTAAATCCACGTGGCCCCACCTTTTCCTTTTTTGTCAGCGATTCCATTATCATCAAAACCGAGAGAAATAAACATGGGCACATTGGCAAGTGCAATTGAGTCTGATCCGGGATGTGATTTTGATGCATCCAGCGAATCAGTGAAATCATAGGCTTCCGAAGCAACACTGAGTGAAAATGATGATACCACTGCTAATATTGAGAACAATTTTGATTTCATGATATAGTCCTTTAGATTTCGTTATATTCTGCTAATTGTCGTTTCATGGGCAAAAATAGTATTCGTTTCAGGATAGTCACTTGTGTAGTGAAGGCCGCGACTCTCTTTTCTGGATAGTGCCGAAGCGATTATCAGCAGAGCAGTTGTTGCCATATTGCGAAGCTCTAAGATTGACGTGCAAATCGTTGTTTTGCGGTAGAACTCTTCAATTTCATCGACAACGAGTTCGATTCTTTTTTGAGCTCGTTTGAGTCGTTCATCGGTGCGAACAATTCCGACATAGTCCCACATGATTTTTCGTATTTCGTCGTGGTTGTGAGAGATAAGTACCCACTCTTGCGCAAATCGAGTATCTGAGTCATCCCATGGACGAATTTTATCCGCAGAAATCCGTTTGCAAGTAGACTGGTCCGCACGAATAGTTTCAACAATTTCGTGAGCAAACACGACTGCTTCGAGTAGTGAATTAGATGCCAATCTATTTGCCCCGTGAACTCCGGTGCAACTCACTTCACCACAAGCAAATAGCCCCGATATTGAAGATCGTCCTGCCAAATCGACCTTGATTCCGCCACAGCTGTAATGAGAAGCAGGAACCACAGGTATTAAATCTTTCGTAATATCAATTCCATACTTAAGACACTCAGCATAGATTTTAGGGAAATGAGTTCGCGTATTGTCAGGATCATTGTGTCGGATATCGAGATACACACATGGTTCTCCTGATTTTTTAATTTCCCGGTCGATTGCGCGAGCAACAACATCGCGCGGGGCAAGCGATTTCATGGGGTGATACTTGTCCATAAACTCTTCGCCCTGACTATTTTTGAGAATCGCTCCATGCCCTCGAAGAGCTTCGGAGATAAGGAAAGAGTCCGCTTCGGGGTGATAGAGCGATGTTGGATGAAATTGGATGAACTCCATATTTGATATTTCTGCTCCCGCACGCCATGCTGCTGCGATTCCGTCACCGGTCGCGATGTTGGGATTCGTTGTGTGAAGGTAAATTTCACCTATTCCGCCTGTTGCCAATACTGTATGGCAAGCAAATGCCGGTTGTACAAGCGATTCTTTGCGGTTGAAAAGATATGCACCATAACAATGAGTTGATTTTTCTGGAAGTGTTTGTTGGTGTTCTGTGATCAGTTCTACAAGCGTATGATTTTCGAGGATTGTAATATTTGGATTGTTCAAAACTCTTTGAGCCAAAGCTTCTTGCATCGCTAAGCCTGTTTGATCGAAGGCGTGAATGATCCGGTGCATGGAGTGACCACCTTCACGGCCTAGGTCGAGTTGTTCCCAGGCGACAGAATTTTGGGATGTGGTAAAGTCAACGCCCCAATTAACGAGTCTGCGGATTGATTCAAATCCCTGTTTTGCCAACAGCTTGACTGCTTGTTCATTGCACAATCCATAACCTGTCGTCAGTGTATCTTCGATATGACTTTCAACACTGTCATCTGGTGAAACTACTGCCGCAATTCCGCCTTGAGCGTACCGCGTATTGGTTTCGCTGATTGTAGATTTCGTTACGAGAATAACAGAGTGTTTTTCAGCTGCTTCAAGAGCAATTGCGAGTCCGGCAATTCCCGTTCCGATAACAAGTATGTCCGCTTGATAGCTTTGGATTTGATTCACGTTACCTGCTCATTTGTCGAGTTGATACAGATTATTTGCTACGATTTCACCAGTCTATTGAAGCTCTTCTGCGAGAAAATACACGCCGCTTCTTGGAAAGAGTCGTCCAATGATTTTTTTTACCGGTGATTCCGTTTCAAACAGTTCTAAAAATGGACTTTTATTTGATGTTGAAAAGTCTACAAATTCTGTAGTTGCAGGAAGTTTTAAGGCTGATCTGATCGCCACACAACAGTCGTTGTAGGTGCCAATTGAATCAACAAGGCCAATCCGTTTCGCCATATTTCCTGTGAATACTTGCCCTTCGGTATAAGTCCGCAGTGAATCAATGTTCATCTTTCGCGCAGAAGCGACATCGGAAATAAACTGTTCATGGGTGTCTTTGAGTAATTCTTTGAAATAGGTACTGTCGGCTTCAGAAAGAGCTCGGTAGGGGCTTCCTGCATCTTTTTGTTTTCCTGCTGTGATAGTGGAAACTTCGACGCCAAATTTTTTCATAAGATCTTGGTAATGAGAAAACTGCATGATCACTCCGATTGAACCAGTCAGCGTTCCCGAGTTTGCGTAGATTACATCACCCGCCGAGGCAATGTAGTAACCTCCAGAAGCAGCAACCGTTCCCATGCTCATGTAAATGGGATTTTTCGTTTCTTTACGATAACGAAGGATTGCATGATAAATCTCCTGTGAAGGAGCCACTGCACCACCGGGAGAGTTCACGCGAAACACTACACCACAAATGCTTTTATCATCTTGCATATTCTCAATTTGGGAGAGGATATCTTTTTCCGACTCAATGACACCTTCGAGAGAAATCACTGCAATTTTCTTTTGGAACTGAGATAAGATAGATGGTTTATCTGAATGTGTTTTTGATAACGTGCTAATTTGAAAAATACCAATTCCTACTGGAGCAAGAACAAGAAGGAGTATAATAATACCATCGATACGTTTCATACATTATTCCTCTGATGGAATTTTTAATGTTTTACCAATTTGGATGCCAGATTTAGCCGAAATTCCATTGACTTTCGAGATTGATTCAACTGAAACGCCATATTTTGTTGAAATACTCCAGAGCGTTTCACCTTTTTTTACAACATGTTTAGTCGATTTTGCAGAAGTGGTTTTTGATGTACTTTTTCCAGGAACCTGAAGTTTTTCACCTAAGCGAAGCGGACGTTCGGTTTTGATATTATTCAATTTCAATAGGTTTGCAACCGTGGTATTGTGATCTCGCGCAATGCTATACATCGAATCACCTTTTTTCACGGTGTATACTTTTGAAGTACTTTTTGATGATGTTGAAGAGCTTTCTTGTGTAGAAGTCCCAAAATAGACTAGTTTTTCACCGGAATATATTGTTGGATTTTTAACGCTTTTTTCGTTCCATTCACACAGTTGTGAAATCGTAACATTAAGTTTTTTTGCTACCGTTCCCATTGATTCACCAGAAGATACTACATAGGTGTTCTTTTTTGTTGTTGGAGTTTCCGGTGACTCTTTTTCTGAAGACGTTCCTGTCCCATTTCCGTAAAAGGTGAGATTTTCATCTTTATAAACAACGGGATTTGATTCTGATCTATCGTTCCAATCACACAAATCTTTTACTGACACGCCAAGTTTTGTTGCAATTGAAGACATCGTTTCACCCGTTGCGACAGTGTAACTCTTCTTTTTAGCTGTCGGTTGCGCCGGAGTAGGCTCTTTATCTACTGTAGTCACTTTTTTAACAGCAACTTCTTTGGTTGTACTAACGTAGTATGTAAGTTTTTCATTGCTGTACACCATAGGTTTTTTGACAGATCGATTATTCCATGCACAGAGATTTTTCACCGAAACATTGAGCTTTTGAGCGATTTGTTGCATTGATTGACCAGGGCGAACAGTGTAGCTCTTTTTCTCTTTGGTTGTTACTTTTTGAGTCGATGGAACTGAAGTCTCTTTCACTTTAGCACCGTAGTAGATAAGTTGTTCGCCTTTGTATACAACTGGATTAGAGGCGGATCTGTTGTTCCAATCGCAGAGTTGCATAATCGATACTCCAAGTTTGTCGGCAATAGAACTCATTGTTTCACCAGTTGAAACAGTATAGTTCTGTTTCGGTTCGGTCGGTTTCACCGGTTCTTGTTTCACAACTTTTGTTTCATTTTTCGTTGTAGTCGACACTGTTTTAACTGCAGTTGTTCCTGTGGGGTAGTATTTGAGTGTTTCGTTTGCCAAAAGTGAAGGGTTATTCACATCTTTGCCATTCCAATCACACAGTTCTTTAAGCGAAACACCTAATTTTTGAGAGATTGAAAAGAGTGTCTCTCCTGTAGACACTGCATATGTTTTCACCTGCCCATCATTTGCTGATGTTGTATCACTCTGCTTGGTATCTTTCGTTTCTGGAATTTCTGTAGCAGGAACCTTTTTAACTGCCGATTTGTAGAAAAGCAGTTTCTGTTGCGATTGAAGGCCTGGGTTTGAAACATCGAGATGGTTCCATTCAATTAACTGATTTGCAGTAACTCCAATTTTTTCAGCAATCATATTGAGTCCTTCGCCATTCTGCACGGTGTAGTACTGTCTTTCTTCATTTGAAGATGCTGCTGGAGTTGTCGTTGAAGAAGTGTTGCCAGTTATTTTTTTCTTGACAGTAATGGTCGTTTTTTCCAATTTGAAAACTTTAAGTTGCTTGCCAATAACCAATTTTTTGGTGGTAGGAATTTTATTCCAATGAGCAAGATCAGAAATTGAAACGTTATACTTACGAGCGATAGAACTGAGTGTTTCACCCCGTTTGATAACATGATTTTTCTTAACCGTTTTTGTAACACTCTGTTTTTGTGTTGTGTACTGCGGTTCTTGAAGTGCTGCGGTTAGTGTATCAGCAGAAATCACTTCAATGTCATCCGCACCTTCCAGCATTCCGCCGCTTGCAGGAATAGGGATTACAATGTAGCGTCCAACAGCGAGACTTGAATTTGTCATTTTGTTTGTGTTTTTAAGAATTTCTTCTGAAACATTAAATCTCTGTGCAACTTTTTCAATGGAGTCGCCATTTTTAACCATATAGCGATGCCAGATTATTTTCTCTTTATCAGCAAGAGACGCGTAATAGCTTTTGAATTTTCCGGCTGTTCCATTGGGGAGATAGAGATTGATATCGGACATGTTCGGCGGTGTACACCAGTGCTTGAGATGTGGATTTATCTCTTTAAGCGAATCATACGTAGTACCAATCACTTCGGCGATTTTTTGTAAGTCTAAGCAGTCTGATACTTTGACAGTATCGTAGTTAAAGGGAACTGTTGTTGTGTCAACTTTGTAGCCGTAGCACTGAGGATTTTTTGCAATGATTTGATACGCGACGAAAAGCGGTACGTAGTTGAGAGTTTCTTTAGGAAGAGGAACTTCCCAGTAATTTTTGGCACCAGTTCGAGCCATGGTACGACTAACGCGACCTTCACCACAGTTGTACGATGCCAACGATAAGTACCAGTCGTTGAACATTCTGTTAAGTCTTGTTAAGTATGCAATTGCCGATGCGGTTGCTTTGATTGGATCTCGTCTTTCATCAACCCAATAGTTATCTCGCATTTTGTACATACTACCGGTTGATGGAATGAATTGCCACAAACCTGATGCGTGTGCAGGAGAGTATGCCTTGGGGTTAAATGCGCTTTCGAGAAGTGGAAGATACGTAAGGTCGGTGGGAAGTCCGGCATTCGCAAACATGTCTATCATGAATGGACGGTAGAAATGTGCTCTCGTTAGAAGGCGGTTCATTGTTTGTTCACGCTGAGGAGTGGTAAGAGCTTTTATCGCTTGCTGAACACGGCGATTGTACGTGACTGGAACGTTATAAATTGTTCTATCTCCACAATCGATCGGATATTGATTGTTTTCAATGATTGAACTATCCATATTGTTCATCATCTCATTGAGCTGATATCGAGATACAAACGAACTAATTGATGATGGAACAGAGTCTAAGTAATTTGATGGAAGTAAGTCGACATAGAACTCTGCAATTCTATTAAAAACGGTATCGTCTGTCGTGAGAGTATCAAATATGGCATCTTGGCCAAATGTTGTAATAAGTTCAATTGCAATTGTAAATAATTTGTGAGAACGGGGAAAATCATTTTCCAGTGCGGCGATTTCTGCGTTTGATGCGATAGTATCAGCAAGGGAAATAATTTCGGTAGGATTATCGACGATGAATCCTGATTGATCCAAAACTTCGGGAAGTCGGGGCATGTTCGTTTTAGATACACTTTCAGATGGTTCAGTGGACGGCATCGAACTTTCGCTGTAAGCTCGTGGTGTACAACTAAGAATGAGTATTATAGTAAGGGTGATCATGGCATAAGGCAAAAAGGAACGTCTCATTAATTTACTCCGTGGCAACAGCTTGTGCCTTGTTCATGGATAGTTGCTCATCAAGCACGCATTGACCTATGATTTTCAACCTCGAAATATACATTATGCGGTAATGCTCCTTTCCGTGAACCTTGAATGAAACTATTTTAGTGGGAATGTTCAAGAAACCTGAGAAACGCGAGGTTGTTTCTGAAAACGGCACTTCTTTTTCCTGGGCAAGGAAGCCACTTTGCTGGTATGGGGAATGATCTTCTAAATTCTGGAAATCGGTTGTTTACTGATCTGCTTGCAGTTGCATCTGATCGCTTGGGATATAACCTGAAAGATTATATCACCGAGTCACCACTCCCTGATTTTAATAAATCGGCAAATCTCCAACCGTTGATTACTGCGGTTTCACTTTCCTACTGGAAACTCTTGCAGGAAGAAGGTATTCATTTTGATGTTGTTCTTGGCCACTCGCTGGGGGAAATAACTGCTCTTGCCGGTGCTGGAGTTGTGTCGCCAGAAGATTGTGTTGACATAGCTGCATTTAGAGGGCAGATGATGGACATGTCATCTGCGTTGTGTGGTGGTGGGGGAATGGCTGTTGTTTTGTTTTCCGACGAAGATTCAATTACTGCAGCAATAGATAAATATGATCTAAGTAGTTCACTCTTTGTAGCTAATTATAATGCTTCAAATCAAACTGTATTATCAGGATTATCTCGTTCTTTGGAACTATTTGCTGAAAAATTCCCCGAGGAGTATCGAGCAAAAGTACAGCGTATTGATGTGGCTGGTCCTTGGCACACGCCATTTATTTCACCGGGAATGGAAAAATATCTTGAATGGGCAGCAAAAAAAGAGTTCTCTTCTGCTCGTATTCATTTTATACTAAATGGCACTGCGGATTTTGCAGATTCACAGGAAGATTTTTTACAGAGAACAGCTGATCAATTGGTAAAACCGGTATACTGGTCGCGGTCACTTCAAACTCTAGCCAAAGTAAATGCTGGCGGATTGGTTTTTGAGGTGGGGCCGGGGAAAATTCTCGCTGGGCTGATTCGTGCAAACAAGCTTCAAAAGAGTTTTGCTGCAGTTGAATCGGTGAATTCGATAGAAATGATACCGGAAGCAGTTGTCCGTTTTCACAGTGGTATAGAACCAGGGGGGGCCTGAAGTGGTTGATGAAAAAAGTCGCATACTAGTTGTGGATGATGATGAGAATATCTTGGGATTTCTCAAAAGAGCGTTGCACGACAGATATATTGTTGACACTGCACTGAATCTTGGTGATGCACTTGATCTGTTTGATGAACATTCATACTCAGTTATCGTAACAGATCTGAACCTTGGAGCTGATTCAGGTATGAGTTTGGCTCGTTATGCTCGCCTAAAAGATCCCTATATTGAAGTTCTCATTATTACCGGTCATGCTTCGGTTGAAAGTGCTCGCGAAGCCATTGACCTTGGTGTTGTTTCGTATTTGACCAAGCCGGTTGATCTAGAACTTCTTCGGACGCAAGTCAATCGATCTGTTATGTCGAACTCATTCAATGTTCGATCTCGTCTCTATTCAACAACTTCCTTTGATGTTCCTACTGAACTGCGCAATCACATGATGGATATGTTGGCACTTTATCAATTTGTCACTAAAATGAATCAGACTGTGGAACTTTACGGTACTGTCCAAGTCCTTTTACAAGAAATATCATTGCTTTATAGTGCTGACCTGTCGATACTCGGGGTAAACTGCCTTGGTTTTGAGGATATCTATTCATATTC
>DYSA01000023.1:12221-16403 GCA_020726425.1 Fibrobacter succinogenes
ACCTGTCGATACTCGGGGTAAACTGCCTTGGTTTTGAGGATATCTATTCATATTCTCATTCTCATTCTCATTCTCATTCTCATCAAGGTAATGTATGCAGTGATGCTCATATTCGTGAAACACTATCAACCCATTGGAATTCAGAAATCAGTGGTTGTGGAATCGAAGTTGAACACGTTAAAAATGGAATGATTCCGGTGACCTTTGTCGGAAGTACTTGTGATGGTTCCGAAGACAGTAAATTAGTGATGGGGAAGCCATTTGTAATTCCACTTGTTTCATACGGTGAAAATTTTGGTTTTATCGCACTATACCGTGAAGTTGGTACGTGCCGTGATGATGAACGCCATGAGTTTTATTATGCTATGGCACCGCTTCTGGCACCACCGGTTTATCGCGGTTATATTGAAAAGAAAACTCAAGCCCAAGCTCAGACTGATGGCTTGACGGGAATTGCCAATCGCCGTGCCCTTCAAGAAGCAATTAGTCGCGACCTTCAACGATCTGTTCGTTACACTCGACCATTAGCTTTAATTATTATGGATATTGATGATTTTAAAAAGGTTAATGATACTTTTGGCCATTTAATGGGCGATGAAGTTCTTAAAGATTTAACAATTGCGGTGAAAACTGTTATTCGCGGATCAGACTTTTTTGGACGATACGGTGGCGAAGAGTTTGTTGTGATCCTTCCTGATACTGATCGGTCGGGTGCAACACTTCTTGCGGAACGTATTAGAGAAGTTGTAGAAAAACGAGTCTGCGTATCTGGTGGGGTTTCCGTTGATTTCCGTGTTAGCATTGGTGTTTCATTCTTTGTTCCCGAGACAACCGCGATTCTTGAAGGTGTCAATTGGGAAGTTCTCGAGACAAACCTCATTGGTCGTGCCGATGAAGCGCTGTATGTGGCAAAAGGTAAAGGTAAAAACTGTGTCGTTGTGGCAGATTGAGTGGAAATTTGAGTGATATGATTCCGTTAGTTACGATTCTCTCTGGGGATGATCTTCTGGGACGAGAGAAAGCGAAAGAACATCTGTTTGAATCACTCTACTCTACCCACGGAAGTTTTGTTGAAGAGTATTTTGACAGTAGCCGTGAGGCTTTAGGAGAATATCTTGTTCGTCTCATGACTCCAACTATTTTTGGCGATATTCGCTTATTCCATCTCAAACACGTTCAAAAATTATCTGCTAAAGACCAAGAAGAACTGGGAAAAGTTCTCTCTTATTCACATGATGCACTCTATATTTTGATTGAGTATGAAGCGGATGCTGAAAAAGGTCTTTCAAAATCACTGAGACTTGCCGCCTTGAAAAAGCGCGAGGATGTTTCGATTCTCTCATTTTCAAAACCCAAACGACATCTTATGGCTCAGTGGCTTACCGAACAGGTGATACAACTTTTCGGAAGAAAAATTGAGATGTCTGCGGCTGAACAAATTTTAGAGTTTACGGGGTATGAACTCGATCGAATTTATCCAGAACTCCAGAAAATTGATATTTATCTTCCTGAAGGTGCTCCAATAACGCAAAGTGCTGTTGCGACGGTAACAGGGTGTGGGCGCGACGTCTCTTCGCAGGACTTGTGTCATGCTGTTGGCAATCGAAATTGGGCGGAAGTCTTTGCTATCAGTGAAAAATTGTTTGAAGAGAATGGTGTTTCTGTTATGAGTTTTACCGGTGCACTGTTCCGCCATTTTTGGGGATTGTACAAGATTCGATTGTACGCCGAGAAAAATCGCGGAGCTGCAAATCTCTATTTTAAATCGCGTTACAAAGAACAGACCGCTGTGGCTACGGAAATTGCAATTGCTGCGGGACTTCTTACTGAAGCTACAAAAAATCGAGTGTATCCGGCAATAATAATGCCGAAAGTTATTGATCAAGCGGCTAAATTTTCGCAAGTTGAGTTGCAAAAGGTTATCAATACAATTTCTAAATATGACCGAGAAATCAAAAGTGGGCTTGCTGAAACAACTCTTGATGCGTTCAGAACTGTGTGTTATGAACTTGTCCGAGTAGGAAAGGGCGCCGCTTGAAACGATATTTCGCGCGAGTAGAATATGATGGATCACGGTATTCTGGTTGGCAGGTTCAACCTGACCGAGTTACGGTTCAGTCGGTTATTGAAGAAAAAATGGCGATTATCGCTCGGGTTCCTGTTTCAACTATGTGTGGTGGACGAACTGACGCGGGAGTACATTCTCGCGGACAATCAGTTCACTTTGATCTCCCTGCTTCAGTCGATATTCGTCGATTTCAAAAAGGGATAAACTCTCTTCTTCCTGATTCTATTGCGATGTACGACATTGTTGAAGTCTCTTCGGATTTTCATGCGCGATTCTCCGCAACTCGTCGAGAATATCTCTATACCATTGTAACTCGAAAATCTCCCCTTATGGCCGATCGTTCAATGTTAGTTACTTATGAAATTGACTGGGATCGAGTGGTAAAAGAGGCGTCACTTCTTCTCGGGGAACACATTTTTACATCATTTTGTGCTGTAGGGTATTACAGCGATAATCACCGTTGCAACATCGAGTGTGCGGAAATTTCATTCCCTTCAGAAGGCGTCGTAACTTTGCGTCTTCGCGCTGATCGTTTTGTGTACAATATGGTTCGCACCATTGTGGGAACTTTGATCGATATGGGGCGAGGGAAAATTACCAAATCCATGACCGAAGTAATCTCTGCTCAGGATCGCAATGCTGCAGGATTTACCGCCGCTGCGCAGGGACTCACCTTTGATTGGGTTTACTACGATGCTTAAGCGTTCACATATACTACCTTATATGTTCGTTGCTGTTATTGGTATCGTTGCGGGGATCGTGGTTCCCATGCAACCTCTTCGGACGTTTGTAGAACGCGTTATCGATGATCGAATTCTTTCAATTGCACCAAAAGATTTTGTTCGCGCGGCAGCTCGGATCAAGCCTTCCGTCGTCGGGGTGGTGGTTTCAAAAGTTAAAATTGTGGAAGAGCGAACGTTGTATGAAGAGTATTTTGGTCAAATCTTGACGGATAACGGAGTTCCGATTGCCACGGTTCAGCGGATTCACAATATGGGTTCCGGGATTGTCTTAGACTCGATCGGACATATTCTTACCAGTAATCATATTGTTAATGGTGCAGAACAGATCATGGTTGCCTTTCCCGATGGGAATAACGTTGGTGCCGTGATTATTGCCAGTGATAGTTTGAGTGATATCGCGGTGATTCGCGTGGATACCGTGACTGTGCCTACCGTTCCTGCTCAATTTGTGAAAGAAGATTCTCTTCAAGTAGGTGAGTTTGTGCTTGCTGCTGGTAACCCGTTTCTCAATTTTTTCAATAGCGCCGATCCAACACTGACTCTGGGGATTGTAAGTGCACTCCATCGGAACTTTACATTCACCGGAACGGGGATCTATCAAGATATGATTCAAACCGATGCGGCGATGAATCCGGGGAATTCTGGAGGTCCTTTGATCAATAGCCGCGGTGAAGTGTGTGGGGTTAATTCCTTTATTTACACAGGCGATGCTTCGGTACAAGGATCGGTGGGGATTGGTTTTTCGATTCCGGGAAGTCGTGCATCACATATTGCGAAAGAGCTTATTCGACACGGTCGCCGTCGGGTAAGCTGGACTGGGCTTAAGATTGGTGAACAAGGGGGAGTGGTTATCACTTCCGTTGCTCCTGGTGGTCCGGGTGATCGAGCAGGAATTAAAGTTGGTGATCAGATCCTCCGGATTGCCGATCGTAAAATTCAGCAATCATCAGATATTGTGGGCGTATTTCTTCCCTATTTCCCTGAAGATACCGTTTTCTTTGCGGTTCGGCGCGGATCAAAAGAGATGGTTGTTAAGTTAATTCTGCAAGAGATGCCGTAATCTTTGCCGCATCTCTCCTCTGTTTGTATGATTATCTGATTATCACTAGGTTATCTAAATTCATCTCCACAATTACTAATGGTATTTCATATAATTCGAAGCACCATTTTCCAATAAAACAATATAATTACCCATTTAAAGCAGTAACAAGGTTCCGGTGATCCGAAGAGACCAAAGATAACTGGCCTCAAGCCCAAAGCTTCAAGTAAAAAGGGGAAACGGATTTTCAACTTGTAGCTTGAGGCCTGTGGCTTTAGTTTGCCGAATCGAAACTCCTGCCTCAACTGGGCAATCGGGTAAAACAATAGTGT
>DYSA01000351.1 GCA_020726425.1 Fibrobacter succinogenes
GTCAGAAGCATTCCAAGGCCGGAGCCTCGGAACGAGTTGAGGGGATATCAATCAATCACTTACAAAACAAAAGGGGTTTTCGTGGTATCTGAGTAGTAAAATACGTTTTTTACCGTAGAAATGAACGCTATTGTTGTCGTGCACCAGCGCGGAAGGGAAAGGTATTACCTTACGATATGGATAACTCCGTATTGTCTATCATATACCAAACAATAATACTTTTGTCAATAAAAAATCTCTCGCTCACAGACGGTTAATTATTTTCTAGGCAATTAGTGAACCGAAACCGTGTACATAAACTAAAATGAAGGACTGATTGATGCACAAAAGAGTAATCTCCGCGACAATTTTATCAGCTATCGCTATCGCAACGGCAAATGATCTGAACAATGGCGGCAACTGCGGCCTTCTTCGTACTACTTCCGCGCTTACTTCGGGAGCGGGAATGTTCAATATCGGCGTTGGCGGGAAATTTGGCGTTGATACTACGTTTGCAAACGGAATTGGTGGCACCTATGTACTTCGCAAAAAAGATGGCGTTCAACTGAAATCCACAGAAAAGAACGTGCTTTTTTCAACGAACATCTACGCGGGAATCGGTGCGGGTAAAGCAACCGATATTAGTGTGAATATTCCTTACTATTACGATATTGCCGAGTGGGGCCCAAAAGGCGGCGGCTTGGGTGACCTTGAAGTTGCGGTTAAAGTGAACCCTTTCAGTCAGGAAAAACGATTTGCTCTTGCCTTTGGTGCAAAAGCGATCCTTCCGACGGGGATTCGCGACAACGGATACTTTGCTCGCCACGCGTACTCCTTTAATCAGACTCCGAACACGACCACGAACTATACAACTACCGGTGGCGAAGTTCTTTTTGAACCAGAACTGTTCCTCACGGCAGATCTCAATCGCTTACAGTTACATCTGAATCTCGGCGATGTAGTCAATATTAAAGAACAGGGTTCCACAATCACCAGTGCGGCGGGGCTTGAATTCCTTCTTACTGAACAGTTCAATATCTTTACCGAAGTGACTGGCGAAACTCGTTCTCAGTGGATTAGCGGGGACTATGAAAATCCCACCACCGATAATGATGTAATGTACTGGTCAACGGGAACACGGTATCAGTTCGATAATGGCATCTATCTTCTCGGTGCATTCGACATGGGGATCTCTGATGACGTGTACAATCGCGGCGCTCAGACAGCCTTCGGGTACGAACAAAAAGGCACACCGGAATGGGGAGGAAACTTCGCAATTGGTTGGAGCGGACCGCTCAAGGGAAAAGACTCGGACAACGATTCGATTGTAGACAAATTGGATAACTGCCCCAACGAAGCAGAAGATTACGACGGATTCAAAGATACCGATGGCTGCCCTGATTTCGACAACGACAACGATGGAATCGCTGATGCGAGCGACAAGAGTCCCAACGAAGCGGAAGACAAAGATGGATTCCAGGACGAAGATGGAACTCCTGACTTAGACAACGACAACGATGGAATCACCGATCTTCTGGACAAATGTCCCAATGAAGCTGAAGACAAAGATGGCTTTAAGGATGAAGATGGTTGCCCTGATCTCGACAATGATAACGATGGAATCACCGATCTGTTGGATAAATGTCCCGGTGCCACCGAAGATAACGATGGATTCAAAGACGGCGATGGATGTCCCGAAAACGACAACGACGAAGACGGAATCGCTGACCTCGAAGACAAATGTCCCAATGCAAAAGGTCTTGCAAAAGACAACGGTTGTCCGGTTGTGAAAGAGATTTCTCGCGATGGATTGCTTCTTTCTGGGGTAACTTTTGAACTGAACAAAGCGGTTCTCGCCGAAAGTTCTTCGAAAACTCTTGATGAAGTGGCAAATTCATTGATCGCGTGGATTGAAGTGAAAGTTGAAATTCAGGGACATACTGACAGTACTGGTTCTGCGGAGAAAAACTTGACCATGTCTCAGGAACGTGCGGACGCAGTGAAAAACTATCTCTACAACAAAGGCGTTGCAGAAGATCGTATGGTTGCTAAAGGATACGGAAAAGATGTTCCTGTGGCAGACAACAAAACTGCGGAAGGTCGCGCTCAGAACCGTCGCGTTGAGTTGAAACGTATCGACTAATTTTGTTGATTGATTATGTATAAAAAGGTGCTGCTAGAAATAGTGGCACCTTTTTCAACGTGCTCTTCGAAGATCACTCGTTGTTTTTGGCTGTAACCTTCCGAATTGCGAGGGAATTACCTATTTTAGAGAAAACTGGGAATCCACATATTACTTCGCGGGGCAAATATGTCGCAGGTTAATCGATTAATCGACAAAATGTAATTCTCTTTCGTTTCGTCATTTAATCACTTTGTCGTTTTAGCAGAACATGACACATTTGGGGCGCGAAGCAATAACAACAATCAATCCAAAGGAACGATCATGGTACAAATTCCTATTATAGAATTGGCTTCGCAAGAAGGACAATCACTTATCAAAGAGATCGAACTGGCACGCACCGATCGAAATGACGAAGTCGATATGGCGGTGAAAGCAATTATCAATGAAGTTGCCACCCGAGGTGACGAAGCGCTGTTTGAGTTTTCTGCCAAATTTGACAAGCGCGAACTGAACGCATCGAACATTCGACTGACCAAAGAGTATATCGCGGAACAGGCACAAAAGGTTCCCGGTGATCTCGCCAGTTCGATTCGCGAAGCCGCCACTCGAATCGAAGCGTATCACACAAAACAGAAATTTGATACCAGTTTTTCGATGGAAACGCAGGAGGGAACTCTTTCGCAGATGGTTCTTCCGCTTAATCGCGTGGCACTCTATGTTCCCGGTGGACACACGGTCTATCCATCCACGGTTCTCATGACCGCGATTCCCGCCAAGATCGCCGGTGTGAACGAAATGGTTGTGCTCACCCCGTGTCGCAACGGACTCGAACCGGTGCTCGCTTTTGTGTTTGATCTTCTCGAAATCGACGAAGTGTATCAGATTGGCGGCGCTCAGGCAGTGGCGGCAGTTGCCTACGGAACGGATTCAATTCCTCAAGTTGATAAGGTCGTTGGCCCCGGAAATGCTTATGTGGCAGCGGCGAAAAAAATGGTGTATGGTCTCGTGGATATCGATTCAATTGCCGGCCCCAGTGATGTGGCGATCATGGCGGATGAAACGACCAATCCCACGTGGGCGGCTCTTGATCTGCTCTCTCAGGCGGAACACGGATCTGGTGATGAAACGGCATTTCTCGTAACCGAATCGCGCGAAGT
>DYSA01000352.1:0-1958 GCA_020726425.1 Fibrobacter succinogenes
CTGTGGAAAAAATTCTGCTCACTACTTCATCTGCTCTATCTGGGCAATCAGGAAATCGCAAACAGAAGAATCAGCACGGTGAATTGTTTCACCGACCCCAAAATTCGCCCCGGATGTTCATCTGTTCTGTTCACGGCAACGCATGATTTGACGATCCCACATATTCCCTCGCCCAAAGAGTAGCCAATGTGCTACCTGTGCAACACTACAAGTAGCGCTTTAGCTACCACGTTCTCGCTATTTTCTCTCTTGCCAAAGGGTTGGCACGGTACCTGTTACAGTATAGCAAGGAGGCGAACCATGAAACTACTGATACCTGTCTGGGAAAATCGTGTTGCACCGGTGTTTGATTCTGCCTGTGAAATGGTTATTGTCACCGTAAACAATGATTCATGGGAACTCTCCGAACGATTCATTCTGGAAGGTACTCCGGAGCAGAAAGTTTCCGCGGTCGGTTTGTTCGAAGCAGACATTCTCATCTGTGGAGCAATCCCATTTCGCTACGAACGGATTCTGGAAACGATTGGTTGGGAAGTGATCCCATTCAAGAAAGGCGAACTTGCGGCGGTGATCGAATCGTTCTGCCGTGGATCATTGGAAAACGACCCAGCCTTTGCCATGCCGGGCTGTACAAATCGAGAAAATCGGTGTCGATTTAATGATTCAACGACACAACGATTCAATGACTCAACGAAATTCTAATCGATGAAAAATGAATGTAACAGAAATGAGGAACCAATGAAAATCGCTATAACAACCTCCGGCAAAACGCTGGAATCTCCCGTGGAACTTCGCTTTGGAAGAGCTCCGGAGTTTCTGGTTTTTGATATGGAAACCACACTGTTTACCAGCGTGGATAACACCCAAAATCTGAACGCAGCTCAAGGTGCGGGGATTCAATCGGCGGGAAATGTGATCAATGCGGGAGCTTCCGTGTTGATCTCCGGTCACTGCGGCCCCAAGGCGATGAAAGTGCTCAAGACGGCGGGAATCAAAGTGTATCTCACTGAAGGCGGGACAGTTCGCGAAGCCATTGCGGCGTTCGAAGCGGGAACACTCACGGAGATAACCGAAGCGGACGTTGAGGAGCACTGGTTATGAAAATCGCCGTCGCTTCGGGCAAAGGAGGAACGGGGAAAACAACCCTTTCCATCGCCATTGCAAAAGCGGTACATCAATCGGCGGCACTCTTGGATTGCGATGTCGAAGAACCAAACTGCCATCTCTTTTTTGCCGGTCACGCGGACGAGATTGGCCATGTGAAAGTGCCGGTTCCTTCGGTGGATCAGTCGATCTGCACGGGATGCCGAAAGTGTGCGGAACTGTGTGAATTCAATGCCATCGTCAGTTTTGCTGGAGCTCCCGCCATGGTGTTCCCCGAACTGTGTCACTCCTGCGGTGGATGTGTTCTGGTTTGCCCATCGGGGGCGATCAAAGAGGTTGATCACCCAATCGGCATGATCGAACGCAAAAGAATCGGCGAAGGAAAAGAGTTGATCACCGGTCGTTTGAATATCGGTCACGCCATGGCTCCGCCGGTCATTCGAGCGGTGAACCGTGAACTCACCGATGCGGATCTGATCGTGATCGATTCGCCTCCGGGAACTTCGTGCCCTTTTGTGACCTCCGTGAAAGAGGCTGATTTCGCGATCTTTGTTACCGAACCAACCCCGTTCGGACTTCACGATCTGACCCTTGCGGTGGAAACGGTTCGGGAGATCGGTACGCCGTTCGGAGTGGTGGTGAATCGCATGGAACAGCCGGACAATCGGATCACCGAGTATTGCTGTCGCGAAGGAATCCCCGTGCTTATGCAGATTCAATCGAGTCGCTACATCGCTGAAACGATCGCTTCGGGAGGAACATTGATCGACGCCGATCCTTCCATGAGCGGAAAGATTCGGAATATGATTGCTCAAATCGAGACAACGATTCAACGACGCAACGACACAACGAAA
>DYSA01000352.1:2058-3249 GCA_020726425.1 Fibrobacter succinogenes
GAATATGATTGCTCAAATCGAGACAACGATTCAACGACGCAACGACACAACGAAACGCGATGAGTCGTTGAATCGATGTGGCGTTGAATCGAAAGGAAATTCATGAAAGAGATAGTCATAATCAGTGGAAAAGGGGGAACCGGCAAGAGTTCGATCACCGGATCTCTGGCGGTTCTTGCGGGAAGGGCGGTGATCACCGACTGCGATGTCGATGCGGCGGATCTCCACCTTCTGCTCAATCCAACGCTTATTGATCGCCATGATTTTATTAGCGGCCACGAAGCGGTAATCGATCAATCTACCTGTATTTCCTGCGGGAAATGTGTGGAACTCTGCCGGTTCGATGCGATCGAATCTTCAAACGGAATATTTGCGGTCAAGCCGATCGGGTGTGAAGGGTGTGGGGTGTGCGTTGCGTTCTGTCCTGTCGAAGCGATCTCGTTTCCTCAGTCGCACTGCGGCGAATGGTATCATTCCGAAACCGCCACGGGATCAATGTTCCACGCTCGACTCAAGGCTGGAGCAGAAAACTCCGGCAAACTGGTGAGCACCGTTCGGTCGGAAGCAAAAAAGTGGGCGAAACAGGTGGACGCTCACTGGATAATCAGCGATGGTCCTCCGGGAATCGGCTGTCCGGTTATTTCGTCAATCACCGGAACCGATCTCGCCGTGATTGTCACCGAACCGACCCTTTCGGGAAAGCATGACTTGGAACGGGTGCTGAAACTGGTGAAACACTTTCAGATTCCCGCAAAAGTGATTATTAACAAACGAGATTTATGCGAATCGATCTCTGATGAAATAGCCGATCTTGCGGAAAGTCATGGAGCAGAAATCATCGGACGGATTCCCTATTCGCCGGTGTTTAATCAAGCTCAGAACGCAGGAAAACCGGTGGTATTGTTCGCTCCGGAAAGTCGGGAATCGGTATTGATCCGTGAGATTTGGGAGAAGATTGAACGGTTGGCGTAAGCGAGAAATCGATTAAACGAAAAAACGCAATAGTTCCGCGATCTCGTTCTAAGACTTTCGAGTATTGTGAAATTGGTTAGGATTTTGTAGGGATGCCCCTTGTGGGTATCCAAAATGTGGCAAAAAATATGATTTCCTATGGCAAAAAGGGCTGCCACAAGGGCACAATGCTGTAGCGCTTATTTGATCCGACCATGTTTCCACGGATTAAAATCCGAG
>DYSA01000353.1:0-1995 GCA_020726425.1 Fibrobacter succinogenes
GATTTAAAAAGCGGTCTCGTTTAACTGTGTCATTTAAGATGTCAAACTGAACCCCGGCCCAGTACGCGCAATCCCCTTTTTTTGAACCATCGCCGGCGGAAACACCCCACTCATACCAACTAGCAGCATTGGAACGATCGACGAGTTTGCGATAACAGTGACCTCCATAGAGCCGAGCGTTGTCAACCAAATCTGAACTTCCATATTTTTGAATAAATGAATCAAACAGATTGATTGCCTCTGTGTAGAACGGTTTTCCCACAGTGGTTGTATCAGCTTGAAGATAGGTGCAATACGCAGAGCCATACAGTGATGATTCAAGATAGCTACCTGTTGAATACTTTGACACATACTCTTTATACCAACCGGTAGCTTCAGAATTTCGTTTCATATCCTGAAGGGTCACCGCTCCCCAATAGGTTCCGGTCTCTTCAACACCACTTACGGACTTGCATTTTTCAAACCAAATCAGTGCAGAATCGAGATTCTGAGACTGACGAAGTCGATAAGAAAATGCGATCTCTTTGGAACAGGTAGCGTTGTAAACAAATGATTTATTTGCATCGAGAACTTTTCGATACAAGACAATTGCCGTGTCAAAATAGGTGGTGAGCGTGTCGAGTTTCGCCAAATCATAGGCCGATGATCCAGCATAATAACGACTCATATCAACCCGCGTCGAATCTCCTTTTACCTGCTGAAATATCGAGATAGCCTGAACATATCGATTTGCTCGTTCTAATTTTGAAAGAGAACTGCCCTCCGCCACGGCTTTACAACTTCGAGCGAGGTAGTAGCGCGCATCATCGATGCGAGTTTCTGAAGGATAGTTCGAGATATACGATTCAAATCCAGCAATGGATCCGCTGAAATCACCGGAAGTATAGAGTGAATAAGCATGAGCATAATCGACCTTATCCTGAGATGGATCAATCTGTTCCAAACGCAGTTGCACGTTTTCTGCATAGGTTCCCGCGGGATCTAACGCCAGATACAAGGAATACCGACGAATCGCTCCAGCAGTATCTTTCAACGAATCGGCACAAGTTCCCCCCCAATAACTCGCGGCTTTCGCGAAACTGCTCACTGCCGTATCGGCAATAGATAAATCAAACCATACCAGCGCGGAATCATACTGAGCGGGAGAACTTTTTCTATAGATGTGCCCAGAATAGTAGCGAGCACCAGGCGCATTATCGTGTTTTGAAGCAGTACGGTGAATCGTGAAAAAATGATCCAGCGCGACAGAACGACTTACGAGTTCTGTACTGTCCCGTCCCCAAATTCGATAGCTTGCAAATCCATGATAATAGTGCGAAGCCAAATATTTCGAACTCTTTTGAGGAATCATTTCAAAAGCCTGTATTGCCTGTTCATACTCTGATTTTGCACTTTCGATGCTCTGAACAGAGTCAAGATCTGCGGCCAGAACAAGTGCCTTTCCACGGGTAAGCCATGAGTCATCGAGAATTCCTGATGATGGGTACTTTTCTGCAAGATCTGCAAATTTTTCAGCAACTGCGCGAAGATCTGAAACACTCTTATTTTCTTCCGCACTTTTATACAATTTGTATACAGAATCATACTCAGACTGATCGATACGTATACTATCAGGAACTGAACATCCGGTAAACAACGCAGCTCCAATGAGCACTCTTATTATTCGATTCATGAATAATCCACCTCTACTAATATTCTGTAATTTACCTTAAAAAGCGACGAAATTGTAATGAAAGAGAGGAAGTAAAAGAAATAGGTAGACAAAGAGAAGTTTTAATTGTATTTGGTGCAAAAAGTAAACAAAACTCAGGTTGTTTATGACACTTTTGTATACATGGCGAACGACAAAGATACACTTTGCAAAGTTTCGAATGAAAAAAGAGAACTGAAATCCCCCTACAATCCCACAATTTTGGCTATTCGCAAACTCTAAACTTCACGTGACTGAACAAAAGATACCATTGCATCATCAGAGAAGAGATGGTTCTGAACTGG
>DYSA01000353.1:2095-3249 GCA_020726425.1 Fibrobacter succinogenes
AAAAATTTTGTTGCATTTTCCACCGCAGCTCTGGTAAATGCAGTGACAATTTCTGACGATACAATTTCGCAACAGTCACAAAAAGTAGTTGAACAAATAACATCAAAAATTGTGACAGGATCCAAAATCAATTTGCACGTTTACAGTATCACCGACAACTGCGGAATTATTGAAACCGGTCGTGCAGAAATTATCAAAGAAAAAATTAATACACTTCTAAAAAAAGAAAGAATCCTTCCACTGCGGAAAAAATTCGATCGATCAATTGGATTTGTTCAAGTGGCAATTCTCGCCGATCGTTCGCTTCTCGCATCGGTGATCTCCGCCGATGAAATGCCAGAGTACCACTCCCTCATTTCACCCTATCCCGGTGGATTTACTTACGGTGAAGAGAACAAAGAAGCACCTTCACGAGCATTCCGAAAAATTGTTGAAGCTCAAGAGATTTTGGGTGTTTCGATTCAAGAAAACGAACAAGTGATCGACCTTGGCGCCTGCCCTGGTGGATGGACATACGTGGCTCGCCGTCAAGGGGCGCGAGTTATCGCACTCGATCGCTCTCCCCTTCGCGAAGACTTAATGGCTGATCCGTTGGTAAATTTCATTCAAGCAGATGCGTTTAAGTATGAACCCGAAGTTGCTATAGACTGGGCAGTTTCAGATATCATCTGTACTCCAGAGCGCATTAAGGAACTTCTCGAGTTTTGGGTGATCGGCAACCGGTGTTCACATTTCATTTTCACTATTAAATTTCACGGAACCGAAGGATATGCAATTCTCGACGAATTTAAGGAGATCGCCACATCAACTGATTTTACAATCATTATCAAGCAGTTAAATGCAAACAAAAACGAAGTTACCATTATGGGATCAAAATTCCCACTAAGCACGAGCACAAAATTAATATCATAACAAGGTATGAACAAATGCAATACAACCCATTAATACTACATATAAGAATCTGTATTACAATAATTTGAGAACAATTTCTCATACCTTATACAATTGATTTAATATTTATATATTTTCTACGTGAAATTTCTGATTTACAATAGTACCCTATGCGCAAGATTGAATTTTTGTAACTGCTCAGGTGGTTTTCTAATCTAAAGTTGGCTCCAGAACTCGTTCCAAGCGTCCTCGCTTGGAATGCC
>DYSA01000354.1:0-1852 GCA_020726425.1 Fibrobacter succinogenes
GCAGATTAAACGATGCAACGGCTCAACGATGCAATGATACAACGAATAATATGACAAATCGATTAAACGACTAAACGAAAATTACGTTTGGTCGTTTAATCGCATAATCGTTTCATCAATATAAGGAAACAATCCGATGTCAGAAATGAAACCGAAAAAAGAGAAAATCGACCGCACACCGATGAGAAACCAAGATCCACTCGTTCGCGCGCGCAATTTCGAAGAGGTTCCCTTTGGCTATTCCGAAGAGGAAGCAGTTCTCGAAGCGAGCCGTTGTCTTCAGTGCAAAAATCCGCTCTGCATGGCCGGTTGTCCCGTGTCGATCAATATTCCCGGATTCATCCAGAAAATCGTCGAGCACGATTTCGAAGGAGCTCTTGAAGTAATCAAGGAGACCAATGCACTTCCCGCCGTTTGCGGTCGCGTGTGTCCTCAGGAAGAGCAGTGCGAACGAAAATGTATTGTCGGGATCAAAGGAAAATCGGTGGCAATCGGAAACCTTGAACGGTTTGTCGCTGACTGGAACCGCGTACATAATCACAAAGAGAAAGTTACTCACGCTCTTTCGTGTACTCATCGCGTGGGAATAATCGGATCTGGTCCTGCGGGACTTGCCTGTGCGGGATATCTGGCGAAACGCGGAATCTGCGTTACCGTGTTCGAAGCACTTCATGAAGTGGGTGGTGTTCTTCTCTATGGAATTCCCGAGTTCCGCCTTCCCAAAGATGTGGTAAAAGCGGAAATCGATAACCTTCGCGATATGGGCGTTCAGTTCGAAACAAATTTTGTGGTAGGAAAAACAGCCACTATCGATGAACTGATCGACGAAGAACGGTTTGAAGCGATTTTCATCGGTTCCGGGGCGGGACTTCCGCGATTCCCGAACATTGAAGGGATGCACTCGATCGGTGTCTACTCGGCAAACGAATATCTCACCCGTGTAAATCTTATGGAAGCGTGGAAGCCCGGAAGTCGCACGCCGATTATCCGCGGAAAATCCGTCGTGGTTATGGGAGCGGGAAATGTGGCCATGGATGCGGTGAGAACAGCCCTTCGCCTTGGAGCTGAAGAAGCACGGATCGTCTATCGTCGTGGTGCCGAAGAGATGCCTGCTCGCAAAGAAGAGATTCACCATGCTGAAGAGGAAGGGGTGATTTTCGAACTGCTCTCTGATCCTGTCGGTGTTTCTGCCACGCCGGACGGATTTGTTCAATCGATCACCTGCGTGAAAATGGAACTAGGCGAACCGGATGCTTCGGGCCGTCGTTCACCGAGACCTATTGTCGGTTCTGAGTACGAAATCGCTTGCGATGTGGTGGTTGTGGCGATCGGAACCACTCCGAATCCGCTGATTTCTCAATCTACCGATGGACTTGACACAAGTCGCCACGGAACAGTGACCGTTACGGGCACCCACGGAAGAACTTCGAAAGCGAAAGTGTACGCCGGTGGTGATATTGTCACCGGAGCGGCCACGGTGATTCTCGCCATGGGAGCGGGGAAAGACGCGGCGAAAGCGATTCTGGAAGATCTGGGTGTTGCTGAAGCATAGCACGCAATTCAACTGAATTTCGTCTGTTTCAATTGAATATCGTCCGTTTCTCGTCCGTTTCAACTGAATTTCGTCCGTTTCTCGTCCGTTTCAACTGAATTTCGTCCGTAGGACGACCCCAATTCAGCCCATGGAGAATCCATGGGAAATGGATGGGAAATCCATGGGAAATGGATGGGAAATCCATGGGAAATGGATGGGAAATCCATGGGAAATAGTAAAATGGCCGGATCACAAGATCCGGTCATTTTCTTACTCCGCAATAGGAATTATGCTGAGAAATTTCATCGGAAATGATGA
>DYSA01000354.1:1952-3245 GCA_020726425.1 Fibrobacter succinogenes
CATTTTCTTACTCCGCAATAGGAATTATGCTGAGAAATTTCATCGGAAATGATGACCGGTCGTACTGCACTAATCCCTGTGAGGTAATCGCCATGAGCGTGGTTCCTCTGAGAATTATATCGTAGGCATCGATATCGCCGATGTGCTGGAGTAGTTTCATGCGAAGAGGATTGGTCACATCATAACACTTGAGCCCCGCTTCGCCATCGCAGATATAGAGCACCGAATTGGAGACCGCCAGCCCGTGAGGATTGTACATGGGGTAGGTGGTTATCTGTCGAGGATAGTTGAAATTCGCCACATCGAGAATCTCCAGCTGATTTGTTTTTCCCCCACACCGAGATCCTCCGCGAAGAGTTACGTAGGCTGTTGTGCCTTCAACAACAACGGGATCGCAACTGCGGAAGTGCGTATAGTTCGATTCAAATATCGGCATGGATGGTTCTTCGAGCGAGTAGATCTGCATACCGTTCTGTCCGCCGATAAAAAGTGCTGAATCCATAGGGAAAAGCGTTTCCGAATCCCAATTTATCGGTATTTCATTAAAAATCGATGGCGATGCCGGAGTTTCTACGTTGATCACGGTGAGCATACCGTTGTTCAAGGTGTAGAGAAAGTTCCCCACCTGAGTAAACCGAGCCATGGATCCATTTTTACTCACCGAAGAGCTATTTCCATTGTCCATCGGCGAATTCACCGGCGAATCTCCCGCATCGGAGCAGGAGAGGATGCCCAAGGTTACAATTCCCATAAGCAGAGTTATAATTTTATTTCGCATAGCCAATTACCACACCTTTCGATTTGTCATAGTTTCTCAGGTATTCATTATCTTGAAGTGCCTGATTGGCGTTGTAGTCAAAGTGATTTTCGATACGTTTGCGAACAATCGCTTTGCCATCGGCGGTCAGTTCTACGGCGATCAGATCGATAAAGCTGTCGAGATAGAGAATCCCGTGGTTCACCGCCATGTCCACGTTTCCGGGAACGTTCAAAAATCCCAGCGGAATTGGTAACGCAGGATTTGAGTTGTCAAAGAGATGTACTCCTTTGTTCGGTTCGTTGATCAAAAGAAGTGAGTTGTAGATCGAAATTTTACCGCGTTTTCCTATGGGGCATGCTGGTTCCATGGCCACGGAAGACCGAAGCGTTTCGTAGCTCATATACATGGCGTGATCTTTCTCTTCCTGCGGTTCATCGTAGCGATTGCAACTTGCGGTCATCACCGCTAAAAGTGCCAAAATTGGTAGATACTTCATAGAGACTCCTGTCTTGAATGTTCACAACTGAAACACC
>DYSA01000355.1 GCA_020726425.1 Fibrobacter succinogenes
CATTCCTCGAATTATTTGTGAACAACTGTTTGGTTTATTACCAAGGAGACCATTAGTCGCCCTATTTTTCATTGTAATGGTAATCGATTCATCGTTTCAGTCTTTTCGATGAATCGTTGTACCTTTATTTCAATACTTTCTTGATTATATCTTCTCCTTCAACTCCGCCAGAAGATTCAGCGCCTGAAGTGGAGTGAGTTTGTAGATATCGATTTTCGATAACTCTTCCACTACCGGATGAAGTTCTGGAGTTACATCGAACATGTTCAACTGAATCGTTGGTTCTGCCGGTTTCTTTTTCGACTTAGGAATCGCCGCTTGAGTTCCCGTGGCGAGAGTGGGGCGATGTTCCGCGGTGAACTCCATCGATTCCAGATTGATTAGAATTTCACGGGCGCGATTGATCACGAGCTGAGGCACGCCGGCCAAACCCGCCACCTGAATCCCGTAACTGTGCGAACTTCCGCCTTCGACGATCTTGCGCTGGAAAATGATCTTGTCTTCCCACTCTTTCACCAAAATATGAAGATTCGCACATCGCGGAAGCAGCGTTTCCAGCTCGATCAGTTCGTGATAGTGGGTTGCAAAGAGCGTTCGCGCTGCTCTTCCCGGCTGATTGTGAAGATACTCCGCTACCGCCCACGCGATTGATACGCCGTCAAAAGTCGAAGTTCCGCGACCCACTTCATCCAACAGAACCAGCGAACGATCGGTGGCGTTGTTGAGAATATTCGCCACTTCTATCATTTCAACGAGGAATGTCGACTGTCCGCGAGCGAGTCGATCGGACGCGCCGATTCGCGTGAAGAATCGATCCACGATTCCGATCTCTGCGCGATCAGCAGGAACAAACGAACCCATCTGAGCCATCAGCGCGATCAGTGCATTCTGGCGAAGATAGGTCGATTTACCGGCCATGTTCGGACCGGTGATAATAAGAAGCTGTCGTTCGCCTGTTATAAACGTGGTGTCGTTCGGAACAAAGGGATCGCCGCCGTTGTTCATCTGTTCGACGACCGGATGACGACCCGCTTCAATGAACATATCTATTGAATCGTTGAGCGTGGGGCGACAGTAGTTCTGTTCCGCGGCGAGTCGTCCCAGCGAACCGAGAACATCAATGATCGCCACGGTTTCGGCAGCGCGCTGAACATCTTCACAGCGGCGAGCCATCTTTTCGCGAAGTGCACAGAACAGTTCGTACTCAAGATCGCCCAGTTTCTCTTCCGCGCCCAGAACCGTCGCTTCCATCTCTTTCAGTTCTGGCGTAATGTACCGTTCAGCGTTCACCAACGTCTGTTTGCGAATAAAGTAATCAGGAATCTTTTCCGCGTGAATCTTTGAACACTCAAGGAAATAGCCGAACACTTTGTTGTAACCCACCTTGAGCGAATCTATCCCCGAAGCTTCCCGTTCTTTTTGCTGAAGTTGTGCGATCCACTCTTTGCCGTTCACCGAAGCATCGCGAATCATGTCGAGCTCTTCGTTGACGCCAACGCGGATTAATCCGCCGTCGCGAATAGATGTTGGTGGTTCATCGGTGAGGGTTGCTTGTAATTCGTTGACGATATCTTCGAATCCATTGAGTGAAATTATGAGATTTTTCAAAAGAAAACTTGGCGTCGACTTGAGTAGATCGATGATCGAAGGGAACTGTTTCAGTGAATCCCGAAGTGAAGCCAGATCGCGGCCGTTAGCCCGCTGAACCATAACGCGCCCGATCACTCGTTCCAGATCCGCCACGGACTTGAGCAAACTTTCCAGATCTGACCGAACGAACAACTCTTTGCTAAACCACTCTACCGCATCGAGTCGCTGATTGATCGCGCCGCTATCGGTGAGCGGACGAACGATCCACCGTTTCATCATGCGCGAACCCATGGTGGTGGAAGTGCGATCCATAACAGAGATCAGTGTTCCGCCGGTTTCGTCGGAGTGAATCGGGCGAAGAAGTTCGAGATTGCGGATTGTCGCTGGATCAAGCTGAGCGGAACTTTCGCCGCTGTCGATGCGAATCGCGGAAATGTGTTTGAGATCGTTTCGTTTTTGATGTTTCAGATAGGAGAGAAGTGCGCCCGCCGAAGAGACCGCACGATCTTTTCCTTCGAGGCCGAGACCTTCGAGAGCGTTCACCGCAAAGTGATCGCAGAGAGTTTTTTCACATTTTTCAAACTCGAACTGCCACGCATCGAGAATAGTGAAACATTTCACCGAAAACAGCTCTTTTAGTTTGCGAATAACGGGGCGAGCTTCATCGACAGAAGTGAGAATCAACTCCATCGGATCGATTCGCGCCACCACATCGGTGAGTGTTTCTTCGGCGGAAACGGTGGCGGAAAATTCCCCCGTGGAGAGATCGCTGTAGGCGATTCCCCACTCACCGTTCTCTTGGTGAAGTGCCATGATGTAGGTATTTGCATTGTCAGAAACCATACTTTCGTCCATGCCGGTTCCCGCTGAGATCACTTCGATTACATCCCGTTTTACAATTCCCACTGCATCTTTGGGATTTTCCGTCTGTTCACAGATCGCGATTCGATGTCCTGAACGAACTAACTTGTGAGCGTAACGATCCAGAGCGTGGTGAGGAAATCCGGCAAGTGCCGTGTCGTCTTCGCCGTGACCTCGTTTGGTCAACGTGATCCCGAGAATCGGTGCGGCAGTGCGGGCATCATCGCCGAATAGTTCGTAGAAATCGCCCATTCGGTACAGGAGAAGTGTTCCCGGATTTGCTGCTTTGATATCGTTGTACTGTTTCATCATGGGGGTGACTTTTTTCGTATCGCTCATATCGTTATCCACCTGGTTTTTCAATTTTTCTATAGATCTGAAAATAGGTTCTGCGGGGACTGATTTATTACATGGGAATTTCCCCGTTGTAGAGACTTCTGCAAGGTCTCTACAATTTCGGAATAAGATTGTATGGATTTTGGTGAAATATGAAATGAGTTGGATAGTATTCACGCCTCCTTGTAATGTCTCTGTGGTGAAGCGGGAGCTTGTGGGACGTATTTCCTAAGTGGACGCGGGGAGCACGATATAACTATCCTCTATGGTAGTGGTCATTGAACTGATTTGCCTTTAGATGAATTAATCCCCCGCGAAATTTTCTTCCTTTTCCAATACCAAGAATATTTAATGTCTCATTCGAATATTCTTGTTCATATTTCATGAACTCTACTTGCCTGTTCTTGAATGGTATTTGCCCGAATCTCTCCTTAAACTCATGGATTAAGCACGCTA
>DYSA01000356.1:0-1901 GCA_020726425.1 Fibrobacter succinogenes
AAGAATCGCCGTAAATCCAATAATGAGAATCTGGGTAAAGATCAGTGTTCCCCACGATCCGCCCAGAACTGACACCAGTGGATTCCATTCCGTTGCGAGATCGGGAATGTAGATTGCCGTAAGCGTAAGATCGGTGGCTCGAAGAAGAATAATTATTGCGAGAGTTGCAAGATAGGATTTCCAGCGCATGGGAGCCTTTCCATTGGGGGATTCAGGGATTCTTCCATTTCTCTCAGAATCCCCAATTCGTTTAGTGCGAAACCGAACTTTCAATTACAAAGGAGATCTGCACTCCCGTGGGATCGGTAAAGCGAAGCATCTCGACACCTGACGGAAGCGTAAACGGCACCGGAACAGGTTCGCCGGCGGAAGCTAATTTTGCCAGAATCGAATCAAACGAATCGACCAAGAACGTAAGAACAACCGCGGTGCCAGCAGAAAAGTCTGGACCGTTTTTCAGTTCTACCAATTCCACGGTCGTCTGTTCCAGTTGTAAAAACTGAAGTGTCACATCGGGAAGGTTCAATCGGCTATTGGTAGTGAACCCCAAAATGTTTGAGTAGAACGCGATTGATTTTTCGATATGGGCGGACACGTTGGTCCGCACCCTACGGATATTTTCAAAATGTTTGAGTAGAACGCGATTGATTTTTCGATATCTTTTGTCATAACGGTAATAATTGGATCTATCATTAGAACCCCTTTCCGGTAGTTAACCCTTTTATTGTTCCCTGTTGAATCTGTTTTTCCAGTGAGTTCAAATGCACTTTCCCGCGCTGATTGAAGGTCCAGAAAAACATGCGAATCGAGAAAAATGGAATCCCCGCCGTGTGGTCGTAGTACTCTTTCATAGTTGTGGCAAAATAGGTGCGAATCTGGTCTGAGGCTACAAGTCGTGGCGCGAGATGTTGAGATATCAAGTAGGTTCGTTCGGTGTGATGGCGAGCGTAGAGTTCAGACACCGAATTGGTCGGTTCAATGCAGAGCATCTTTTTGGGTGCTCTCGGAGAAATTCCACTGTCAACTCTTCCGCACGTGGTAAATGAAAATCCATTTTCAAACTCTGTTGTAGTTTCGTAACTGATCACGGCACCAAAGTTGTACGCCATGCAAAGATCGCCGTTTTCGCGGTGAATGTACGCAGAGATTACCACTACAGGGGAACTTTCAAAGTAAAACTGATCCGCAAGATCAAACCCCAAAGCACGAAGTTCTTCTGTGAGTGGACTAAATGCTTCGAGTCGGGCGACGAATTTTCCTTCCGGAATGGATTGGCAGTTCTGGTGAGCGCGCACATTTTTTTTCCGTTTCAGGCTAATCATAATAATCACGACCACGATTGCATAAGGAATAAAAAACACTCCGGAGATCCACCCACGGGAATGAGCAAACCCGAAAAGAAGAAAAAGTATCAAAGGGATAAGAAAGGTGGTAAGCATCTGTTTAAATTTCATAGTTCCTTATTCTTTATTGTTTTGACATAATCCACGGGGTGTTGCCACGTGTTGAATAGTTACTCGTTCCAAGGCTCAAGAGGCTGTGTTAATATTCAGAATTTGCGGTAAAATATCCGTTTTGTGTAGGGTGCGGACCAACGTGTCCGCCCTGCTTTTCGATAAAATCTACCACTTACTCATTTTCAGGACAATTCAAAATCTGAAAATAACAACGTTTCCGTTGGGCGTGCCGGTTCGCCTCGGCTCACCGTCGGGCTTGCTCCGGGCTTCGCTTCGCTCGGTGCCGAAATACGGCACGCTATCGCCCCTTCACATCCCTCACGCATCACGCGGAACCAATTGTGTTTCCCCTGTCCGCCGGAAACGTCGTAATACATTGATTAATATCAGTTCGTCGTACCGGTTTCGTGGTTCGTCGTACCGGTTTCGTGGTTCGTCGTACCG
>DYSA01000356.1:2001-3238 GCA_020726425.1 Fibrobacter succinogenes
GGAGCGGAAAAAATGACTCCTGCAAAAAGAGAAAAGGCAAAAGGGACAAGGCGAAGTGAGTCGCTTATCGATGTTTCGTTGTATCGTTTCATATTATCCCAACTTAATCCGCGGATCTGCCGCAGCGAGAAGAATGTCGGCGATAATGTTACCAAGCACAAGCATCACGCCGGCGATCAACATATTCCCCATGACCAAAAAGATATCCTGTGACCGAACCGCATCGAGCATAATATTCCCTAACCCCGGCCAACCGGTGATAATTTCAATAAGCGCAGCGCCGGACAAAAGGGCAGAAAATTCGTACCCAAAAATGGTGATAAGTGGATTGATCGCATTGCGAAGAGCGTGCTTGTAAATAACTCGATTTTCGGGCAATCCTTTCGCACGCGCCGTGACGATGTATTTCTGGCGAAGTTCTTCGAGCATATTCCCGCGCATGATCCGCTGAAGACCGGCGATTGCCGAAGTCCCGAGAACAATCCCGGGAATGATCAGATGTTTTCCCACGTCGAGCACTTTTCCAAACAGAGATAGCGAATCGTAATTCATTGATTTCATTCCGCCAATGGGAATGATTCCCTCGAACCAGATCGAAGCACCATACAGCAGAAGCAGGGCGAGAAAGAAATTGGGAAACGAAATACCGATGTAGGCGATGAACGAAAAAAGCTTGTCGAGAAATTTATACTGATGTACCGCCGCATAAATCCCCAGGGGAATCGCCAGCGTCCAAGTGATAAAAATTGCAAACAGCGACAAAATCAGAGTGTTCACTAACCGGCTTGAAATTACAGAACTAACCGACTCTTTCATGGTGAATGAATACCCCATATCACCGCGAACAAGACTGCCTACCCAGTACCCATACTGCACAATTGCTGGTTTGTCGAAATGAAATTTCTGTTCCATTTCAACGATTGTTTTTTCATCGATCTGAGGATTTGCCCGATACTTGGCGAGCACATCGCCGGGTGCTAACTGCATGAGCATGAACGTAAAAAACGACATGGCAATCAAGAGCGGAATGGTGACTAAAACACGACGTACTATAAAGGCAAACACAGATTCTCCCCGATTACTGGTGTACACGCCTTAATATAGTTGAACGCTGAGAGATTTAGGAGAGAGGAGCAGGGAGCAATTGTCGCGGCACAAAAAATAAAAAAATCTGACTCATCCTTGTCAAATGCCTTTGCACTTTCCCAATATTGCTGAAGAAAAGTTTTTGCACCAT
>DYSA01000357.1 GCA_020726425.1 Fibrobacter succinogenes
TGATGCGCAAACGCATTTTGATTAACTATGAATCAATTATGATGTAATTGTGAAGTGTGCTAATCGAATGTGCTCGCGGTAGAGGAGTACCGTTGTTGTGTATGGCAATACTGTGAAGCTCTGATTGTAAACCTTTGTTTACACCTACTTGTTCCGGCGATAATCGATTCGTAATCATTTAGGCCTGTGGAAGTAAAAAAGCCATACAACTCTTCGTCGTATGGCTTTCGTTACTGTGAAAGTAAATCAATCTATTTCTTTTTAGCGGTCTTTGGCTTGGACTCTTTTGCCGCAACTTCAGCTTTCGCCTTTGGCTCTTTTTTAGTTGCTTCCTGAACAATCCACTTTCCATTTTCGTATTCTGCTTTCCACCCCGTTGCTTTATCCTCGATCTCAGTCATCACATACTGAGTCTTTGTTTTGCGGGCGAAGCGAATCACCGTTTTGTTACCCTCTGAATCTTTCGTCGGAGCGGTAGCGAGAAACGCATACTTTGGATCGAGCTTGTCTGCCACAGAGATCACCTCTTCCACCAATGGCGGACGAGTTTCGCGGTTCTTGGGGAACTGGCTTGCCGCGAGGAACAGTCCCGCTGCACCATCGCGCAAAATGTAGTGGTCATCCACTTTAAGACATTTCAGCCATGGCATAGGAATCGGTTCAGCCTTGGGAGGAGCTGCTTCGCCACTCTTGAGAAGTTTGCGGGTGTTTTTGCATTCGTCGTTGGTACATCCAAAGTATTTCCCAAACCGACCATTGATCAGTTCCATATTCGAACCGCACTTGTCGCACTCAAGAAGCGGACCTTCGTATCCTTTGATCTTGAACGCCCCTGTCTCAACTTCGTATCCATCACAACTAGGATTGTTACCACACACGTGAAGTTTTCTCTCTTCGTCGATGAGATAAACATCCATCGCCGTGCTGCATTTAGGACAGCGGTGTTTCGAACGAAGAGCATCTGTTTCTGCATCCTCAGAATCCACAGAAATTACTTCTTCGCCCGAGGTGAGATTTATCGTCTGTGTACACTTCTCTTTTGGAGGAAGACTGTACCCTTCGCAACCGAGAAAAACGCCTGTCGTTGCGGTGCGAATTCCCATGTTTCTCGAACACTTTGGACACTTTATATTAGTCATTACCATGTCGTTGCCGTGCATTCCGCCCTCTTCGGGAGCTCCGTCAGCAATGGTTAATCGGTTCGTGAACTCTTTATAGAATTCATCGAGAACGGTATACCATGAAAGGTCGCCTTCTGCGATACTGTCGAGTTTTGACTCCATGTTCGAAGTGAAATCATAACTCATAAGTTCTGCAAAGTTGTCAACAAGACGATCGGTGACAATTTCCCCCATTTTTTCCGCAAAGAACCGACGGTTGTCCTGACGAACATATCCACGATCTTGAATGGTCGAAATAATGGTTGCATAGGTTGAAGGACGGCCAATTCCCCGTTTTTCCAACTCTCTCACCAAAGAAGCTTCGTTAAACCGAGCAGTCGGTTTGGTAAAGTGTTGCACTGGAGAGATTGAAGAAAGCGTAACCTTGTCATTAACAGCAAGTTTCGGGAACGTCTGTTCCTCTTCGCCCTTGAGTCGAACTGAAGGTTGAATTCTCGTCCAACCATCAAATATAAGCACGCGACCTTTTGCCGTAAGATCGTAGTCTCCGGCTTTAATCGTGATAGTCGTGGAATCGTATTTGGCAGGAGGCATCTGGCAGGCAATAAATTGTCTCCAGATGAGTTCGTAGAGTCGTTTTGCATCAGAACTCATTGCATCCAAATGATCGGCTGTAACAAGTACATCAGAAGGACGAATCGCTTCGTGAGCTTCTTGAGCATTCGCTTTGTTGCCATATACAATAGGGTTTTCAGGCAAGTAAGCCTTGCCAAAATTATCTGAAATATATCCGCGACAACTTTCGACAGCATCCTTACTCAAACTTGTTGAGTCTGTACGCATATAAGTGATATGCCCCGCTTCATATAAGCTTTGGGCAGTCATCATCGTTTTCTTCACACCAAATCCCAAACGAGTACTTGCCGCTTGCTGAAGTGTTGAAGTAATAAACGGTGCCGAAGGTTTGCTCGAAGTAGGCTTGACGCTGTTATCGCTAACAACAAAATTTGATGATTTTAAGTACGCAACAGCTTCATCTGCTTGTTTTTTATTCGTGATTTTAAGAGCGTTGTTTTTGTACCGAACTGCTTCAAGGGTGATCATGTTTCCTGCTAGAGTAGCAAGATCAGTATGGATTTCCCAGAACTCTTCTGGGATAAACACCTTGATTTCGCGTTCTCGTTCAACAACCAAACGAACAGCAACTGACTGAACACGTCCTGCTGAGAGTCCGCGAGCAATCTTTTTCCACAAGAGCGGCGATACCATAAAACCAACCACACGGTCAAGGAATCGTCGAGTCTGTTGAGCATTAACACCGGGAATATTGAGTTTCGAAGGGTGCGAGAAAGCTTCTTGGATCGCAGACTGGGTAATTTCATTAAAAACAACGCGCTGGTATTTGCTTTCATCACAACCGATCACTTCGCGAAGGTGCCATGCAATAGCTTCTCCTTCTCGGTCTAAGTCGGTCGCGAGGAAAATTTGATCCGCATCTTTAGCGAGATTTTGCAGTTCCTTTACAACATTTTCTTTACCCGGAAGGATCTCGTATTGAGCTTTCCAGTTGTTTTCAGGATCAATTCCCATTCGTGCTATAAGTGCATTTTGGTCCCGTTGTTTACGGTATTTTGCCTTCTCTGTGGTACTCATTTTTTTGAGTTCAGCGGCCGTTTTTGAAGGTTCCTTCGACGTGCCACCACTTGATGTTGGAAGGTCACGAATGTGCCCAACACTCGATTTAACTATGTAGTTTTTCCCAAGGTATTTATTAATCGTCTTTGCCTTGGCGGGTGATTCTACTATTACAAGAGATTTAGCCATATATAAGAAAGACTCCATGTCCTTGGTTAATTAGGTAACCATATTTAATTTGCTTTTCAAGCTTGAAACGAATCTGAGTACACAACGATAATAGTAAACTAGTAAAAGGAGAATACAACATATCATTTAAAGTAATTGAGTGCAGACTAAAGCTCGTTAGAAAATTAGTTCTAATGATACAAAGAATAAATCGAAGCTCTTCTACTATAATACATGCCGAATGTTTTCTCACGATCCGAATATACGATTTAACAAATTGCGAA
>DYSA01000358.1 GCA_020726425.1 Fibrobacter succinogenes
AGTTCGATGTACCCGTTTTGCAGTTCGATGTACCCGTTTTGCAGTTCGATGTACCAGCTCTAAATCACTGTACTGATTCCCCTGAATGTTGCGACTCTTTGCTTTCACCGATTGTGGTGAGTTGTTCAAAATCGCTGATATGGCGGATCATCTCTCCGGTGTAGCGAATGAGCATCTTCCCTGCTTCGTAGTCCGAATGAGTTTCATAAGGAATATTAAGAAGGTGTTTCACCAAACGTTCCGGAAGATTTATCCCACAGCCCGCCGCCATGTAGAGCCACGCGGGGAAACGAGGATTGATTTCGATGAGATAGAACTCATCGGTTCCCGCTTTCTGAAGCAGTTCCAGTTCATATCCACCGGCCCATTTGAGTCCGCTGACAAATTTGCGCGCCGCTTCGAAAATAGCATCGTTGCGAACCGCCACATTGGTCCACACTTTCCCGAGTTTTGTCACCATGATTTTCTTGATCGCCATGGTTCCCATGTCGAGTCCATGACCATCCGCGAGCCCGATCATGTCGTACTCATCACCCACGATAAACTGCTGAGCAATAATAGGGTAGCCCCACTTTACCGCCATGTTGTAGAACTCTTTTTCCGCTTCAGCTCGAGTGCGCACCTTGAACGCTTCGTAGAACGGCCCCTTGATCATCATCGGATAGCCGAACTGTTTTTCCGCTTCCACGATATCAGTTGGTGAACTCATGACCAGCGTTTTGGGAACCAAAAGTCCCAGTTCTGGGGCAAGTTGTACCAAATTCTGCTTGTCACGGCGCATATAGGTTTTGATATCCGGCATGAGAATTTTGATTCCCATCGCTTCGATCTCAGGACGAAGTTTCATATACAGAGGAAGCTCCGCATCGAGAGCCGGAATGATCACATCGATTTTTTCGCGGTCGTGGATGTACGAAAGCCGTTCGAGATACACTTTCGGATCACAGGATGGCCACGGAAGGATGTAACTCTTGTCGATTACCCAATCCATAAAAATTCCCGGTTCCATGGAGTCATAGGCAAGGCCGATGGTGCGGATTTCGAGATCGCTCTCTTTTAGTGAACGAGCGATTCCAGTCCCGGGGCCGGGGTTATCAATCGCGTTAATTCCACTCATTGCAACAGTTATCATGGTAATTCCTTTGCTGAAACGATTAATCGATTACACGGCGAAACAAAATTGCATGTAATCGTTTTGTCGATTTTGCGTGTAAATGTTAAATGAGGTAGTTCGCCTGAAGCTGTTCAATCGTCCTGATCGTGTCGGATTCCGCTGTTGTACAATCTGTTTCATACACTTCACAGAGGCGCGCGATGATCTCATCGGTACTCTTGCCCTGTTTGAGATCAGAAATGATAAAAAGAGCCGTTTCATTTGCGGTGTAACTGTGTCCCGTTGCTGGGTCGAATACATAACCGCTGTCGGAAATTGCCAAGTTTTGCAATTTTTTCAGTTCCATATTTGCCATCCTTTGGTTGGATTTGTTTTAGTTTTTTCGCAGCACTTGTGGTGAGGTGCAATTGATTGCACCTCGATTATTAGTAGATAGTTTCAGTTGGTTATTATTTAGTAGGCGTCATCTGCTTTTGGATCGCCACCGCTTCTTGATTGTATGGATCAAGAACATAGATTGATTCAAGAAGAGCGTTCACCTGATCTTTTTTATTCTGAGCCAACCTGATTCGCGCAAGTTCCGCCAAAAATGAGGTGTTGGTCGGGTAGAGAACCGTGATCTCTTCTGCCACTTTCGAAGCTGCATCAACCTGTCCCTGCACGCGAAGTGCCACGGCCTGCCAGTAGGCAAAATCGAGATTGTAGTAGTCCGTCGTTCTGCCAGTTCTGCACTGCTGTTCTACCTCTTTCCACGATCGACGAGCAGCATCGACCAGAACTAATCCCTTGCGCACTTCAATTGATGCGGGATATTGAGTCAGTGCAACGGCGTAGTATTTTTTTGCCTCAGCGTAATTTCCCGAGAGATACGCAAGCCATCCCCGACGATAGTTCGCGGTATAACTTTGTGGATACGTTTGAACCACCGCATCGAGTGCTTTCGAAGCATCGGCGTAGCGTTGCTGTTTTTCAAGTTCGTAGGAGTTGTAGTAGGCCTTGCGTATCTGTGCCGAAGTCAGTTCTGCACTCATGACCATTGAAATAAATAGCAGAGGAAGAATCAAGTATTTCAGTTTCATAAGAGTCCCTTTAAAAAGTTACTGCCACACCGCCGAGTGCAATCGTGCGGGAGAGTTGTTCATAATTTTCATATCGCAAAAGTGTAAAGATCGAAACACGACCAGATCCAGGCATGATCGCTCCGTACAGCGATCCGCTTACTCGGTGAGGAAGAGTAACGGTTACGAGATTCTGACCATTGCTTTCACCGACAAAAGCGCGTCTTCCTAAAATTATCGATCCGGTTAGTATACTATGTTCTCCAGAAAATCCCACCTCTGTTTCAGCAGAGAGCTGCACGCCGGGAATATTCAGAGCATCAGGAGCTTTTGCTTTCCATGCATACGCTGGTATCACTTTTGCAGAAAACTTCTTTACTTGAACTGAGAGTTCTGGGCTCACCTGAAGGAGCATCACACTCTTCGTAAAAGAAGCATACAAATGAGTTCCAAGTGTAATATGATTCAATAAATGCCCATCGTATGCATGTAAAGATGTTCCGAGGTTCATGTTGTCCATGTTTGACGCGAAAATGTTTGCGGATCCTGTGCGTATAATAGGATGATTTCTTTTAGAATAGAGTGTTATTCCTCCGTGTAGAGCATTCTGGAAAATCGACTCTGGTGTGTAGCGAATTATTGTATCAAAATCAGAGTTTGTGGTGTTGAGAAGCGAAATATCTTTGTAGAGTAGCCATGTTGTGTCGCTTATAGATTCCCCTAGGTACACTGTGTCTAGAACGTGAGCTACTTCTGTCCAGTTTGTTCGCGAATCTTCGCTGTTCCACGCATCGAGAGAGTCGTGAAGGTTGTAGCTTGTTGTCCATGGAAAATCTTGCGAATTATCGAGACTCGTGTAGAGTCGGTTCATACCGAGTCTGTTCTCTTGAAATGATGCATCAAAGCGATTGAAATGTAACTCGATAGATCGTTTTGCCCCATCCCACCGCGATCCCAGATCGAAGTATGAACCTTTCGCATACCGATAGCGGTCGCCCTGGTCAAAAATCTGAGTATTCGAATAGATAATGGG
>DYSA01000359.1 GCA_020726425.1 Fibrobacter succinogenes
GTCAACACAAACTGGGACTACGGATTTCCAGAACTTCACGCGGCGTACCGGAAACAGATCGCATCGTCGAAACGGGTTTCAAATCCCGGTTGTCATGCCACCGGATTTATCGCCGGCATCTATCCATTGATTGCCAACGGTGTAATTTCTCCCGATTATCCGCTCAGTGCGACATCGATTACCGGATATTCCGGCGGTGGAAAGGGAATGATCGAAACATACACGACTATTCCCGCAGAACTGAAACAAAAATTCGCCGCTCGCCCCTATGCATTTGGGCTGAAACACAAACACCTCCCGGAAATGAGCAAAGTGTGTGGATTAACCTACGCTCCACAGTTCTATCCGATTGTTGGCGATTTTGAACGGGGAATGCTTGTCTCCATGCCCCTTTTCCCTCGTCTCTTTGACAAAAAAATGAACGCCGCCGATGTTCGCGAAGTACTGGAAGCTCACTACGAAGGTCAGAAATTCGTCACCGTTAAACCGTTCGATCTCGAAGCGGCCGTTGAAGAGGGTTTCCTCTCTCCGATTGCCTGCAATAACACGAATAATCTCGAACTCTTCGTGTTTGGTCATGATGAACAAGTGACAATTGTGGCTCGTTTGGATAATCTCGGCAAAGGTGCTTCCGGAGCGGCGGTTCAGAACATGAATATCATGCTTGGATTTGATGAATCGACTGGTTTGTAACCGGATTGTAATGCAAAACAAAACGGCTGTCCAAATGGGCAGCCGTTTTGTTTTACTTTTCCGTAGGATCACACAGAAAAAATGACTTCGTTGATTTCCCGTCGATTGTCTACGGGTTTTGCCTTTTTAATCGGGCTGCGCATGAGATAAACCACAAATCCATCGTCTCGAGTCAGTTCAGTGACGTAATCAAACCGTTCAAGTCCCCATCGCATATAGGGAAGGAACTGATTTGCCACAAGAATCAGATCGCCTTTGCCCCAAAGAAGTTTCTTACACTGTTCAAGCCACTCTTCGCCCAGATCATTGGTCGTCCCCGACCCTTCGTGAAATGGCGGATTGGTGAGAATCACATCGATTCTCCCTTCAAGCGTGTCGCCGATGTACGTAGGAAGAATCTCAACGCGGGAATCATCACCGAGGTTTCTTCGCGCCGCATCGAGAGCCATGGCAGAGATATCGGTACAGATTACTTTTTCAGCGCCTAACTCTAAAGCAGCTTTGGCGAGAATTCCAGAACCACAACCGAGATCCAAAACAGTTTTTCCATGAACGGTGCGCAGTTTTTTGAGCAACTGTTGTGTGCCACGGTCTGATTTCCCGTGAGCAAACAACCCTTCTTGAGTCGTAACGGTGAGAATCTTCTCTCCAAGCGTATATTCCGTTGCAATTAACTCTTCTGCGTAGGAAAGTTTCTGATCCGCTTCGATTTCAAGCACCCTTCCACCGCCGCCATTGGCAAAAATCGAAGTTACCACACCGGAATCTTCCAGTTTAGAGGCAATCCCTTTGATCCCCTCTTTGTTTCCACCGGCGATGAGTACTTTTCCCGCAGGAGTGAGCACCGTGAGTGCCTTGGCGATCATTTTCATGTTGTGTGAAGCCGATTTGGTGATCCGGAGAATCACATAATCAAATCGTTCGGTACAAGAAGTGATTGCGAAATCTTCAAAGCGATGTTCGGAATCGGCTGCATTCGCCTTGGCGTATTCACAATCAATCCAGTTTGAGTGAAATGAAATAGATTTTCGACGTAGATTCGCCGGAATGATCCCGGTTCCACACTCCACGAACGCCACAGTACCCGATTCGGGGAGATTTTCAATCACCAGTTCCGTAATGCGGTCATCTTTGGGATTTCCCGAACCGGCGGGGTGGTGCCGATACTCATTGCCATCGAAACGGATTAGCTTTTCGCGAACTCTGCTCATATAGATTCCTTTAAATTGATTTTTTTTGCTCTTTTGGTCTGACCGATCACCAATACGGATTGATGTGTTGTGCTAAAGAGTTATTTAATTCTGTAATTGCACAATCTGATCTTCCGTAAGATAGATAAATGTACCCTCTTCAATCGAGAGAGAATCGAGATTCAGTGAACCAATCTGGATTCGGTGAAGTCCTTCGACTCGATTACTCGCCGCAGCGACCATTCGTTTCACCTGATGGTATTTTCCTTCAGTAATTCCCAAATCGATCACCAGATCGCTGATTTTTTCACAGAGAATGGCCTTAACGGGAATCGGATCATCATGAAGTACCACGCCGGAACGCAAAAGCGCAGTCAGTTCATCGGTAACGGGATATTTTAGTGTCACTCGATACACTTTAATGACCTCTTTTTTCGGCGACATGAGTTGATGAATCAGTTTACCATCATCGGAAAAGAGTAATAGGCCTGTTGTGTCTTCGTCGAGTCTTCCTGCCGGTTCCGCTCCACGATTGAGAAGTTCTTTTGGCAAAAGATTAAATACCGATTGGTGATTTTGTGGTTTGTGTGAGCATTCGTAGCCTACCGGTTTATGTAAAGCAATCACGATTCGTTCGCGATAGATCAGCGGTTCGCCGTTCACCGCGATCTGAACGCTCTTCTCATCCAGATCCGCTTTTTCACTCTTTTCAACAGTGCCATTTACCGCGACTCTCCCCTTTTTAATGAGCAGTTCTATCTCTTTGCGTGATCCGATCCCTTGCGATTGCAGGAGTTTGAGAAGTTTCATCAAAGTTTTCTCTCTATTGATTGAATTTTCTTAGATATCTACATTTTTCGCAACTAAAAATCAAAATTAGTGTGCTCAATAAAAAGCACACACTGATACTGCTTGCATTGAATGAAAATATGTTATTCAAGTTTTCGTTTTGAACAATGGATACTCATTTTTATCATATCCATATATCTGATTCTGTACCAACAACGGCTTTACGCTGATTGTATAGATGAAATATCATTCACGAGAGTGCTTCACGAGTTGCAGAATAGAGCGCACTACTCAACAAAATGTCCGAATATCGACCAGAATGTAATTTCTGCATAAAAAATGATCTATTTTTTTCATCTGCGATATGTTTCTCTTTTACATTTACACAATTTCACTCTGCCGGAATGCACTAAATCACTGCCGGAATGCACTAAATCACTGCCGGAATGCACTAAATCACTGCCGGAATGCACTAAATCACTGCCGGATCGCACTAAATCACTGCCGGATCGCACTAAATCACT
>DYSA01000360.1 GCA_020726425.1 Fibrobacter succinogenes
TTACCATTATCAACGAGATCTGCCAATTCTGTAAGAATCTCTTTCTGGCGGATCAAATCTTCAGTTTTGAAAAGTGGCCGGGTAAACATAAATTCCCAACAAAAGGTGATCGACTTTCGTTTGAACAGATTCATATCAACGGGTTCTCTAAAATCAACGAGGCAGGTGATTTTTCCCTGCGCAGCGATACACTCTGCAAGATTCAGAAGATGATCAGTGGAGTCAGCGCAGTTCAGAATGTAGCGAACTTCACCAATACCAATAGCATCAAGTTGATCTTTCAAAGGTTTAGAATGATCTATCACAAAATTAGCACCCATTTTCTGGCACCACAATTTGCTTTCAGAACGCGAAGCCGTGGCGATAATGGTACAGTTTGTTTTCGCGAGTAATAGTTGAATTGCAATCGATCCAACACCACCTGCTCCATTAATAATCAGCACCGAAGCATCTGAATTAGTGTCAATCCCCATGCGATCAAAGAGCGATTCATACGCTGTTAGCGCAGTAAGAGGAAGTGCAGCTGCATCTTCAAACGAAAGCACCGTTGGCATTTTCGCCATAATTCGCGAATCGACAATCTGGTGTGAAGCATACGCTCCATCGCGCGAAAGATCTCCCGCGTAATACACAGAGTCTCCAACAACGAAGTCATTCACCATTTCACCGATTTCCGCAACAACACCTGCGCCATCGTATCCGAGCACCTTTGGTGTATTACCAGCGTAACCACCTCGAACTTTGAGATCTACAGGATTGAAAGATCCAGATTTCACTTCCACAAGAATATCAAATCCAGAAGCAGAAAGCTTTTCCGTCACAATTTCGACAAATGGTGCGGGTGCTTTCTCATTTATACAAATTTTTTTCATCGATACAAACCTTGTTGTTGTTAGGAAATCAAGCAGATATAAATATGGTATCAAAAACAAAACGAATGAGTGAAAAATATACGTCTCCGTTGTGACTGAAATTACAAAAATACCAATCGACAGCAAAGTAGATTGTATAAAACAACAACCTTAAATCCTCGGAGGATTTTTATGAAGAAAATGGTAATCATTGCGGCACTTTCTCTCATGTTCGCAAGCTGTTCAAAATCAAGAAGTATGGTGGAAGAACAAACAGAAGGAAGTGTCACTCTTGCCGTAACAACACCAGAAGTTTCCAAAAGTCGAGCTACCGTTGCAACAAAATTACGAGTTCGAATCGTCAACAGCGCAGGCACATCAGTCTGCGACACAACGATTTCAATCGCCGGAGAAACATCGTTAATAACAATCCCAAAACTCGATCAAGGAACAGCTTACACCGCTTTCGCATGGACGACTGACAACAGTGGCACTGTTATTCACAGTGAAAAAAGCACACAATTTGATGTTGTCACTAATCAAATCACATCGATTTTGCTGGCGCTTCTGCCGCGATGTGGTTCAATCATGATGCAACTATATGATGTTCCTGGAACTGTGGATTCGGTAGTGTTAGCGTTTGCTTCAGACTCCGGCTCGTTTCGCACTTCAAAAATTGGAACCGCGAAAATGTCTCTCGAGTTGGACAATGTGGCTTACGGAGCGCACGGAAAGCTCGACTTAAAAATGTTTAAAGGAGCTGCCGTACTCGCAGAGTGGGACACAACATTTACCTTTACAAATCAGAATATTAGTGGACAATTTTCATTCCTAAAATCAGGTGGAATTGAAACCAAAATTACCATGGAAGAACCCTCAAACACAATCTTTTCAGGGAGTGGCGATCCAACGAAAAAACTCGATGAAGAGTCGGGAAAACTGGTAATTACCGAGTTTATGGCAAATGGTGGTTCTACATCTAGCCCAACTACAAATGGCGAATTTGTAGAGATTTACAACCCTCTCACCACCCCATTTACAACCGATACGCTTCAATTATCCGCTGGGGACAAAATCATTAAATTAGCCAATGTCACCATTCCGGCAGGTGGATTTTATGTAGTCGCTGCTGGTGGAGGATCATTTTGGACACCGGACACGACGATATCAACACTTGACCTAATTGGCACATCTGGTTTAATATCGGTGAGTTCCAATGGTGTCCTTCACGACTACGTGATCTATTTCAGCACCACCTCTTCCGGTTGGCCTGCGCTTTCGCCAGCAACGAAAAAGTCATGGGAAATTGATCTTGTTGCTCCCACTGCAGTACTCAACAATTTTGGGGCAAACTGGCGTGGATGCGCGACAACAAAAACGTCAGCCGATGGCACTCTGTGGAGTGGAAACCCCAGAATTTTCTAAAGCTGAACATCGTAGATTCTTTGTGAATCAATATGATATGAAAGCAGTCGGGAACGGCTGCTTTTTCCATATACATAGAACACCAATGCCTCGGGAATCTCATTCCAAAGAGAGAAAAACGCATCAACGGTGGAAGGAGAACTGAAAATTACACCTGCAAACAGGTGAAGTGGCGGAATTGAGTCCGGTTCAGGAGAATGAGTGTTATAAAAAATGACCGGATTCACGCTATCAATCTCATGTAAAACATTTTCTGAAAGTTGTGAACACGGATAAAGAATTTTGGAACACTCAGAATGTATTACTAGCGGAGCCAAATGATCCGCGTCGTATATTTCCGGGATCACATGAACTTCAACTCCTTTTGATTCAATAGCTTCTGCCGCATGAGGCCCCACGGCGAACATTTTTTGTGTGGCCAAAGGACGATATGATTTGAAAAATGCATCAACCGCTGTGCGACTTGTAAAAATTACACCATCAAACAGCGATATATCGAGATCATTAATAATACGTTGCGATGTTCTAATCAGAGGAAAATGTACCAATTCCTCTCGAAAATTCAATCTGGAAGAGTCAATACCAGTGAAAAGCAGTCGCGGTTTGGGATTGGCAATCGCAGCAGGATTTCCCACGAGAATCAACGCCGGCGTCGGGATTTCAACCTGATCGAGAAGTTCGATCGTCGTTTTCACAACCTGTTGATCTACATGGGAGGCATTGTGAACAAGTACCACCGCTGTTGTACCATCACTTCCACCTTCCAAAAGCGATTCTTTATCTGTCCCAACTTCGTCACCGCCATAAAGTATGCCGAAGTCCCATCTAATGCAACAGGAATAGGCTGATCTGTCTCATGTTGGCCAATCGAGTAGGGTGAAGGGTTTCCCCTTCATCCCTCTCACAGAACCGTACGTA
>DYSA01000024.1:0-9175 GCA_020726425.1 Fibrobacter succinogenes
TTCCCAAGAGCACCAGCACCGATCCACCGAACAGTTCTGCCCGTTCACCGAGCTTGTGGCCAAATCGGTGTCCCATCAATACGCCGGCGGTAGAAATTCCAAAAGTAATTACGCCAATCGTCACTACTCCCGTAATGAGTGTCACCTTAAGCAGTGAAAACGTGACTCCCACAGCGAAGCGCATCGATACTCGTCGCCACGGCAAGGGGAATAAGTACGCCCCATTTCAAAGGATCTTTCGGAGATTCATCATCTTCTTGGAACGATTCGTAGATCATTTTTGCACCAATTGCCGTGAGCAGTACAAAAGCTACCCAGTGATCGATATGGGTGATCTGTTCACTAAACAGAGAACCACCAAGATAGCCAATAAGTGGCATAACTCCTTGAAATAGACCAAAGGTCAAGCCAATTTTTAACGCGTGCTGGATTTTCACTTTGGGAATGGTCATTCCACTGGTGAGTGAAACTGCGAACGCATCCATAGCCAACGCGATCGCCACAAGAACAATTTGAACAACAGCTTCCATCGGTTTTCCTTTCGGTTTTTAAGCGGAAAACATACAATAAAGGAGCAGATTTCTCTGCTCCTTTATGTTTAACTACTGTTCGAATCATTATTTCACGACTTTCGTCACTCCGCCAGCGATTCTGGCAAAATAATCCGGCGAATACATAGTCTCCACCGAGACCGGCGGAAGCGCAAATGTTCCGGTGAAACTCGGCGTTACTTTCACCGCAAAACTCTGGGAAGAGTAACTCGCAAGATTGAAGAACCAGTTGATCCGGTCATCTCGAATATCCGCGAATGTTCCGTTGGACACAGAACCGAGCCACGCCGGATACGGTTCACCGGTGAGTCGCGTGTTCACTATTTCCCATCCCGCAGGAATCAACATGGACAACGCCAATTGATCGAGCGAAGTTTGCCACTGACTATTTACTTTCATCACCACCCACACCGGTTTGCTCTGAATCAACTGATTCGGAGAAATCAAATGTCCCTGTTCGTTATACACACGTCGTTCAATCTGAATCCCTTTCGATTCAGTAACGATACGATCTTCCATAGGAACACCTGATACGGAAAGTGAGGCAAAGATCGGCGACGCGGATTTCGACGTGATCGAAATGGTCGATCCCACGGGAATATCAATCTGTTTCTGGCGCGCTTGCAGTTTGATTCTCGATGTTTTTCCCCCAACAGTGAGATCGCACTCGGCAAAGTTCGAAGCTTTTCCAAATTTGCTGTTGTATTCAGCCACGGCGATTACCGCGAGCCCTGTTTCATGAGTAGAACTCCAACTTCCCGGACGGAACAGTTTTGCCATTTCTGCGAGCATCCGCGTTGCCCGTCCCTGATCCCCGCGAATCGATGCAAGATATGTGAACATCGCCAAATCGCGAACTGGCGAGCCAAATGTTTCGCCCAATTCACGATCATCAATAATCGCACCGGAAGTTTTCAAGAGCTCTTTCCCCGCCGCGGCTTTTCCCGCAAGAGCGTAGGCTGTAGCAAGAAGTTCCCGGCTCAGGCCATCGAGCTTATTACCGTGGTTCTCTTTGAGAAGGTTCATACTTCCAATTTGAGGCGCACCTTCGAGAGCGAGAATAAACAGGGCGTAACACTGTGTCCGATAATCAGGTCTGATCGTTTTCCCCTGATACATCGCAAATGTTTTCCAGTGATTTACCTGCGCTTCGGAAACAGCATACCCAGTTTTCTTCGCTAGGCAGAGGAAATGTGAAGCGTAGAGTCCACCCCAATCGGATCGATAAGAACCGTATCCCTGTGACAACGGCCAGTATGAAAACGCCGATCCATCGCGGAACGTACTGAGTCGTTCAATTCCGGCGTTCACGTTGTCCGTGATCATTTTCTTGCGAACATCGGAGAGTTCCACAATTTTATCCAGAACCAACTGCGGAATTACCGACGATGTGGTCTGTTCGATACAGCCATACGGATAGTGAATCAAATCACTAACCCGCTTTTCTAGTTGAATATCCGGAGTCCGTGACAGCGAGAGTTTCGCGCGGTTTGTACCTTGATACCCAAACGAAGCAACCGGCAACTGAATCGTACGATCTTTACTACAAATGGTATCAGTTACTTGAGTATAGAACGGATTGGCACTCTGAATAGGAAGAATCACCGTGGAAGAGTTTTTCTCCTTGCCCGAAACAACGGTTATGACCACCGTATCGACACCCACCGTTTTTCCCGCAATCGCTTCAAAACTGATATCTTTTTCACCGGGCTTATCGAATGTTACGGTTTGGCTTTTTGCCGACCGAAGAACCACGCCACCTCGAGTTGAAATCGTCACAACAGCCTGTTTTATCGAAGGTTTCATGGCAAATACCGACACGGGAATCTGGAACTGATCGCCCGGACGAACCGTTCTCGGAAGTGTCGGAAGAACCATAACGGGTTGGCGTACCGGAATCTGTTTCGACACAGAACCGAAACTCGATTCGCCGGCACCGATCACCATAACACGCACTTCACCAACGTAGTTTGGCATTGTGAACGTCACGGTTTTTGATCCGCGACCACCGATAGTCACCGGTTTAGTAAACATAACCACTGGCACAAATCGTTTTGAATCCGAATCGCCGAGTCGATCTTTACGTGAACTTTCGTCATCATCACCACCAATGGAGAACAGGCGATCCATATCTGGCAAAAGTGCGTTCAGGAACCAGCGGAAATTGTCGCGGCTGATCACGGCAAGGCGCAACTTCCGGAAGAAATGCTCCCACGGATTCGGAGTGCCAAATCCCGTCAGATCGAGAAGACCTTCATCGACAATCGCAATAGTCGCCGTGGCTTTATCTTTAGAACGATTATTTACTGTGATCGAAAATTTCTGTTCCGGTTTAATCTCTTCCGGTGCTTTCAAAGCGAGATCCAAGTGAGTCGATTTCTGTTCCACCGTGAATGGTTTTATGCCAAACAACGCGTGAGGCAGATCATTTCCGGTGCGGCGGTGCGGTTGAATCAGTTGAAGAACCGCATAACAGTTCGGAAGCATTTCCGTCGTCACCGGCACATTGAAACTGACCCGGCCACCTTTTGATTTCCCCCACATCCGGCAGATAATCTTATTGTTCTGTTCGATAGTCAAAATCGCCATCGCCGAATCGGGAGCATCGCACCCAATCTGAGCAACATCACCGGGATTGAACGATCCACGATTGATCTGAATCGGAAGATAGGTCTCTTCACCACGACCGGTTCGACCTTCACCAGCCCATCGCGAACCGTAAAAGAACATTCCCGTTTCGTGGCCCGAAGCGAGATCGGTGATCGCAATATAGTGCTGACCGTCATCTTCAATTTCAAACTGAAAATTGACCGGCTTTGAACCGGAAATAATCTGCTGTTCCGAAATTAGATAGGTTTGCTCCATAGTTCTGAAATCCTGGCGATCCCGATTGTCGTAATCCCACCACCAGTGCCGTTTGTTGATATAGAGTCGAGCGACCATTTTTCTTCCCGCCACCGCTTTTCCCGAAGGATCAACAACCACAACAGGAACCGCTGTTTTCGTTCCCACGGGAGCACTCCCCCAGTCAAACGGATCAGAAACACCAACATAATGACTGTATGGATAGATTGTTGCGTTGAAATTTTTGTCCACTGTTGATCCGCCAGTTTCCTGAACTCGCAGCGAAAAGTTACTGCTCAAAATTGAAGGTGCAAGCTTTGCCGCTTCAATTGTTCCTTCCACTGCACAGATTCCATTTTCATCCAAAGTCCCCTCGAACAGAGTAAAACTTCTCTGACTGTACTGTTTCACCGGAGAATCAAAGACAAAATCGGGGAACTGTTTTGGCGTGAATCGGCTCTCGCTCACCGTAGCAAAAACGGTGGCCGCCAAATTTGCCGCCGGTGTCCCAAAGAGATAGCGCGTAGTTACTTTTCCTGTAACACGTTCACCAGCAATCGAATTGGGTATGGTATGAGTAACTTTCAAACGATTCGGCTTGATAGTTTCCACGGGAAGATTTTTGCGAAACTGTTTATTTCCCACGGTAACAGTGGCGTTCCACATTCCCGTTGGATCAGAACCACCGGTGGGAATTGCCCATGAATAGTGTCCTAAAATTCCCTCGGAACCGTTCGCTTCAAAGGCCGTTGTCCCCATAGAATTTGTCACGGTAATAGTCACCGGAAGTTTTTTCGGCGGGAACTTGCGATTCAAACGCAATATCCCAGAGAGGAAAATCGTGTCTCCCGGGCGATGAACTCCGCGATCTGCGTACAAGAATAGTTCCGTTCCATCGGTTTCCCCGCCGGCACCATCAACTTCAAAGGTCGATGTATTCCACTCCCCGCCAGCAAGTTTCGTCACCGCCAAACCGGATTTGCCTTCGCCGAGAATATAGTGAGCTCGTTTTGTCGAGTCGGCTTTCAGAAATACAACCCCGTCTTTATCGGTTGTCCCTTCGGCAATTCTAAAATTCTGATAGTTAAAGAGGCTTATTTTCATATTCTCTTCGGGCGTTGCTCTGTTCACATTTACCGCAAACACGGTGTAGCCCGAATCGTGTTCTTTTACCGTCAATCCCACATCAGATGCAATGAGCAACTTTTGTTTTGTACCATGTTTATAGTAGTATCCATACTGTGTTGGATTTGTGTAGTAGTTATCTTCGCCGTAAAACAGTTTACCCGGCGCGTAGTTGTCCAGAGTGCTAACTGCTTCACCGGTGAGCATGGTCTGGTCAAAATTGAGCGATACCACATAGCCCGAACCGGGGCGAGTCTTAAACAGTTTTGAAAGATCAAGTTCTGACCGCACCCAGTGATTGCGCGCCGTATCGATTTGAATCGTATCCATGGCAACCACTTCACCAACTCGTTCGAGATCGCTGTACCCGCTTTCTCCGTAATAGTATTCGTAATCGTCATTATCATCTTGGCTATCAAGGTCTTCTAGTCCATTATTCTGAAAGAAAAACCCGAGATTATCCCGATATACTTCGGTAACAGTGATATACACACGTTTAACATTGATCGATTTGATCTGTACACGCGATTTGTTTTCCGAAGAGATCAATGATCCGGGAGAAAGCCACTCGATCCGCGGTTTTTCGTTGTCAAAAATCAGCTGATACTGCTGTTCTTCACGGGTGGCAGTACCGAATTGTGATGGGAATTTTGTTGCGATTGAAACGTCGTACGGAATTCCCCCTTCAAAATCACCTTCGAGAATAAGCTGCTTATTCTGTACTTTAACCGTGTGCCGAACGTTTGGAGTAACACTCACATATCCAGAAAGATCGATATCGCGGCGAATTGGATCGCTAAAGGTAAATGAGTATTGAGCCACCCCTTTATCGCGGTCACTCGATTCACCGTGGTACATCACCGCAAACCCCGTCGACTCGGGAACGATAATTGACGATTTCCATTCAGTCTGGTCGGCGGTGTACTGCTTTGGAAGCGTCATTGCAAATGCTTGTGCACTTTCACCGCGAACAATTTCAGAAGAGTACACGGTGATATGGCGCGGCGTTTTCCCCACAGAAAAATCACAATCCAGTTTTTTCTTTCCCTTTAATTCGAAATCACTATTGAATTTGTTAAGATCGATGGTTTCGGCAAATTCGAGTTCAATCTTAATGCGAAGGGTATTTTTTTTGCCCGGAACCGGCTCAAAATCATAGCTTGAAGCAATAATTTCCTGAGGTGCCGCGGTAAAATCAAAAGTCACAGCATCAGTACATCGCTGACTCCCCAAGAGTTTATCCCCATGAAGAATAACAGAATAACTCTGCCCAGATTTGAGCGGGGCAGCCGGTTGCAGCGCGATTGAACTGGTGCTTACCCACACCGCAGCACCTTTTATAGCAGGCTTACACTCAAAGGGATTATCGCTCACCGCCGTACCAACAAATGAATTTTCCACCAGCGGTTTTGAAAATGTGACCGTCAAATTGCCGCGAGATGAAACAACTTTTGCTGGGAATCCAACAGTTACACTCTTGAGATTTACCGGATCACCAGATGTGTGTGTTTCTTTGCGACAAGAGAGTGTAAAAAGCGTGAGAAGTGCAAGAAGAGTAATCGATGCGATTTGCTTCATAGTGCCTGCCTGTTAGTTATTTTTTGGAGGGAAATATGCGTCTCAAAATACACGGATTTTCCGCGATAGTGAGATTAGTTTTTAATAAATTTCAGGAAGTTTTAAAAGTAGTGCGAGATGTGGTAGACGAGGTAGTTGCCGGTGTTTATCGATGACGATATCCGGCGGGAACGGGAGTCGGTTAGTTTACCTTGATATCATTACCCAGCAGTCCCTCACTGCAGTAAATGTGAGAAAGCAAAAGAGCTCTCTTTTCATTTTCGGATAGTGTTTCAAGATAGCGATACCGACTCTTTTCGGTGAGTTGTCTAATATGGAAAAGCGGACAATTGCGTGGGCTACCACCTTCGTGGCTGGGACAGTGAATGAGAAGCAGTTCAAGGCGGGCATGGATTTCTGTCGATGTCACGCTGTTTTCCCTTCATTTGTTTTGTTCGATCTTCTATTACCAAAAAAGGAAGTGGGGATCAAGATGTCAGTCCGTGGTTTTCTTGATTGTTCAACCTGTTCTCTTTCATTAACGGGTACAGTTTGAAAGCCAATAGGTTGTAGAAAAAAAGATACTGACAGTGTGTTTTCCCGAGCCATGATATTCCCTTTTGGTTGATTGCTTTACGGGGAGATACTACTATTCAAGGAAACAAAACGGCAACATTTTTTTATACAAAAAATCACATGAGAAACAGAAAGAAGGCGATGTAAAATGGAATTCAAATGAATACAGATATGTAGCGCGATGATTCATCGATGTTATGATAAATTCAATACATGTCATAAACCACAATTTTGAGCAGATGAGGTTGTATTCTCTCTGCAATAAAACGAGAATGTCTCGGCGCGACCAAATAACGGTTCATGGAATCGACATTGTCAAACTTCATGGTCAAACCAAAACGGAAACTATCGTCAACAATTGGCCGATCCGAAGGCACTGGTTTTCCCACGTGAAACGACATGATTCCCGGAAGTGAACCAAGCATCCGCGATTCTTCCACAAGTGAATCAATGAGATTTGGTGTAGTCGTAGAATCCATCCAGCAGAGCACAACGTGAGTCACCGGTTTTTCCTGAGCAAAGAGCACTGCAATCGCGAACAAGATCAGAATGATTGTTTTCAAAATTTCCACTTCGATAAAGCGCGTAAAATAGTATGTTTTAATCGTGTACTACGATAGGAGAATCAATGGCTTCACTCTTTGTTTACGGATCACTGATTGATCCCGAAATTTTCTCTGCGGTAACAGGAATAACTCCTCACGGTTCACCAGCGACACTGCCGGGTTTCATGCGGTTCCGTGTAAAAGGCGAAGCGTACCCTGCTGTGATCACGAGTGAATTCAATACAGTCGAAGGCCTTCTCTACGACAATCTCTCAGACTCTACTATTGCACAACTCGATCTCTTTGAAGGAGAAGAGTATAACCGCATTACCGCAACCGTGAACGTTGCGGGAATCGAAAAGACGGCGCAGCTCTACCGCTACAACGAATCATTCTCGCACAAGATCAGTTCTGAAAAGTGGAGCTTCGAAGAGTTCTGTTTAGAAAAAGAGAACTTTCTTGAACTTTGCAAACAAAGCAACTGGGTAAATTCAAGAAAGCACCCATAATGCTCTAAGTGCGCATTACGCCACGAATTTATTGCATCACCAACTCTTATTTACACTTGAAATTCTACTCCCGAAAAAGTATACTCACCTTTACAAATTCTAACAATGGAGATATTTAGCATGAAACAAGCCTCTTTATTCTCAGGAACAATCCTTGCCAGTGCGGCGATATGTTTTAGTAGCGATACAATTATTCCCGTCCCCACAGATGCACCACTTTCCCCTCAATTTATCGAATGGCAAACAGGCACGACCAATTCTCACTCTCGTAACGAATCGGTTCATCCCAGTGGATTAACCCCTTCGCCAACAGACAACACCGAATTTCTCAAGCAAAACCCCGTAAAAAAAAAGAGCAGAGCAACGCTTCCGACACAGTTCGATCTTCGGACAAAAGGGTTCGTTTCAAGTGTAAAAGATCAAAAGCAGACAAGTAATTGTTGGGCATTTTCAACTCTTGCAGCAATTGAAGGTGCTGCTTTAGTAAGCGGGTTTGGCAAGTATGACCTTTCTGAAAAACACCTTCGCAACCGCACACTGTTCGATGGTGACCACATTGAAGATGGCGGTAATGAAGATAAAAGTTTGGCCTATCTGACGCGATGGGATGGTCCGGTTCTTGAATCTCAAGAACCTTTTGATGAAACCGATGTAACTTCCGGCGCATTTACTCCTGCCTTTCATGTCGATCAATCACAAATCTATGTTGGCGAATCAGCAATTAAATCAGCGATTATGGAGCAAGGCCCTCTTTACACCACAATGTGCAGTTCAGACGACAAGTACATTACCGGTTTAAAAACAACTTATTACCTGTTCGGGCTGTACCAAACTAACCACGCAATAACTGTCGTTGGCTGGGATGACAAGTGCAATGTTACCGGTGTTATGGCACTTGGAGCATGGCTCTGCAAAAACAGTTGGGGAACCAAGTGGGGTGATGATGGATACTTCTGGCTTTCGTACGAAGATTCCAGTGCCGTTCAGAGTGCTCTTTCATTCAATTCATTCAGCACTCCCAAAACCACCTCATCTCAATACTACTACGACACACTGGGAGCCACCGGCACGACTGGCTACGGTTCTGACTCTGCCTTTGGAGCAACTTCGTGTATTATGAAACGAGATGAAGTAATTACTTCAGTTGGAACGTATCTCAAAGCAAACAATAGCATTGTGGAGATTTCATTTTATAGCGACCGAAAAAGTATGAACAGCGGAAAATCGTATGCATTTTCAACACTCCTTGGGTCATTCAAAGATACTCTTGAAGAAGCGGGCTACTACACTCTCTACAACCAGAAACCTTTTACCGTGCTCAAAGGCGATACAATTCATACGGTGATCAAATATAAAACGCCCGGCTACATCTATCCGGTACCTATCGAACAAGCGGTCGCAAACTACTCAAGCAAAGCGATCGCAAACCCGTTGGAAACCTTTGTATCGAACAATGGCACAAGTTTCA
>DYSA01000024.1:9275-13241 GCA_020726425.1 Fibrobacter succinogenes
GGTGTGTATGTTGTTCAGTTAGCAATCAACGGCATTGTACACAACACTCTTCAAACAGTTCGATAGACGAACGACCAATTCACGACTTATGGAACGGAGATGCAAGATCGCATCTCCGTTTTAATTCACAACACAATTCTTGATCTCGAACAAGGTTCAGTGAAAAAGCTCACATTGCTTTAAGCTGTTTACAGTCATAAAAATCTCTAGAGTGATACCATCATCTACTAATGGTCAATTCCAATCACAGAGAATTATATTATTTCATGCCATAACAGATAGTAAGAGAACCATTACAAAGGATTTCCATGAAAAAGGTTCTGTGGTCACTGATTCTGACTACAATCTTGCTTCTCATTTCCTGCGCCCCGATCACGCAACTTCAGTCGCCGCGGATCGGACGTGGGTTTTCGCTGGAAGGGAATGCTGCGTTGATCGGTTATAGAAATGATCAGGGAACACGTGATACCATCATAAAATATGTAACCGGTTATGGTAACAACTTGGAAAAAGATACAGTCGATACGAATGTCTATACAGATAGAAGTGGAATTCAGTTTTCGTCCACGGAATTGGAGTGACCCGGTTCATGGTATTCCAAATTTGGGATGGAATCGAGAGTATAAAGAGGGGTATGCTCCTCAGTGGGGACTTGACTATTCACTCTTTGCTTTCAGTGGCGGGATCGGCGTAAATTTCGGTACGCGTGAAATGCGAAAAGCAGCGCGGGAAGCGCGGGCGAAACAGGGCGAACGGTGACCAACCGCTATTCAGACGGAATAATGTTCTTGTGCCATTTTTTCCAAACCTGTTGGGCATATCTTAAGCCTCCGGTCTTACAAAATCGAGGCTGGAGCCTCGCGCAGGACACTACAGGTCTGGAGACCTGTAGCGAGATGAAAAAATTGTTTCACGAGTTGTGAGACGTGAGACGTGTCTAGTGAAACGTAATTCAAAAATACAAACCGGAGTTATCATGGATACAACCTTTGGCAGACCGCTGCTTCCGATTCCTTTTCGGGAGATTTTTTCCTATGTCGATCAGCGAATTGCACTCATCCCCGAGGATAATGAGCGGTATGCACGCATCGTGGCAATGAAAGAGATGGTTCTTGCGCCTCTTGTTCAAAAAGTGAAAGAGCACCCCGGGCACGCCGGTCTGATCTATGTGACTGATCTCTTTCGGCAGGCCTTTCACGATTTGATCATGCCCATGGAACCGTGGCTCTTTATCAAAATGCCCGATTACGACAATGAACTAGGTGAACACGATATCGATCGGAGCGACGCGTTCGCCACACTTCCCGGTCATTTCGACAGTTGCCGGATTCTGGGAACAGAGGATTACTTTCTGGCGTATGAGTACTATTCCGCTCCCTGGAGCAGTCGAATGGAACTGGATGAACTGAAAAAATGTATGGGTCACTGCTGTTGCGACGAGGGAAAGGAGGGGGCGATTCAGTTGGGATTATTGGAACAGCGCAACCGGGTCGTTTCTCTCTGGGAACAGCTTTGGGAGTATGTTCATCGCGAATCAATGGAAGAGATTTTCGAAACGGTTTGGCACAGCTACTCTATTGTCGGATCACTGGTATTTATGGCGAATAATTCCGTAGATACAGAGCTGACGATGCTGTACTTTCGATCTCCCCGCTATGTCGAAATGAAAGAGGTTCTGGTTCCGATTCTGGAACGGCGGGAGTTTCAGGAGAAGATGGAGGTGTTTTCCATCAACGATCTTTCGCCGACGGAAATTATGCAGTATGGGGATCAGTTGTTCGCGGTAGAACCATCTTCTTCCTCCTTTGCAGCGATGCAGGCGCATGGAAAAAAAGTGCTTGGTGAATACCGAGATCTCTTTGTCCCGTTTGCCGAATCTCCCTTTATGGCACAGTTCTGTACAGCAGAAAAAGCGTGGTATCAAGCAGTGGATCTTCTGTATATGACACTGGCAACTCCCCCGGGAGTGGTGGGAATTAATGATCAGGACGCGCTTATCGAAGAGTATCGCAATTCAATCTATGCCGATGCGGGGTATGAACTGGCTGAAATCGTCTATGATGAGGATGGCCGCTCGTATCTTGGGCAGGAACGGGGGGAAACAATCGGTTCCGATGAGTGGGAACTGATCAAAATGGGGTTCTCTCGCTTTGAAAGCCAGAACTATATGGAAACGCTCAAGGTGGTAAATCTGTTCAACGCCGCAGTATCTGCCGATGAAGAATCCAAGCAACTAGCTGATATGATTGCCGATCGTTCACAAATGATTGCACTTCGGAAAGCTCGTGAAACCGTGACGGTAATGATTCGGGGCTATCGATTGAACGAAGAGTTTCTTCGCGAACTGGCAGATGATTCTTGACGACGATCAAGGCTCCGTGAAAAAGTTCACATAGTTTTTGTCATGTGCACTGTTTTTGTCGTATATTTTACTCTGCAACCTGCGGCAAGGGAATTACCTAACCCAAGGGGAACAGAAAAGCTCAAACGACGAATCGACAAAACGATTAAACGGGGTAAAACGACGAATCGACAGAACGATTAAACGAGGTAACAAATTTCGTTTAGTCATTTAATCGCTTAATCGTTTCAACCACATTTCGTTTGATCGTTTAATCTCTTAATCGTTTTAGCGAAATGCATCTGTTCTTCTCTGCCGCTGTGAATTCCGAAAATTCTACAGAGGAGATATCATGGGAAGAGTCAGTGACTGGGCAAACAGCCGAATTATTCAGGATCAGATCGATCGCTACTTGCGACCGGACGGAAGCGATTTCCTTGACGAAGTGCTGATCGAAAAATGTCTTGAAGAGCAGAAAGCGCCTTCTGCCGATTACATCCGCCAAATCATTCTTAAATCCCGCGAACTGGAAACTCTTCTTCCTGAAGAGACAGCGGCACTTCTCAATGTCACCGATCCTGAACTGATCGCGGAGATGGAAAAAGCTGCTCTCGAAATCAAACTCAAAGTGTACGACAACCGTATCGTAACGTTCGCACCACTCTATCTCTCTTCAAAATGTATTAACGGCTGTACCTACTGTTCGTTTCGCGAAGGCAACGAAGATTCAGTTCGCCGCATTCTCACCATGGACGAGATCGACCGCGAAATCAAAACGCTTGCTGGTAAGATTGGTCACAAACGTCTGATCTGCGTCTACGGCGAACATCCCGATTCGGACGCGAACTATATCGCCGACACCGTAAAAGCAATCTATAACGCGAAATACACAACTCGTAAAGGGTACGGACAGATCCGTCGTGTGAATATCAATGCGGCGCCGATGTCGATCGAAGATCTTCACATGCTCAACGAAATCGGAATCGGAACCTATCAGGTGTTCCAAGAAACCTACCACCACAAAACGTACGACGAAGTTCATCCAAAAGGAACCGTAAAAGGTGACTATCGCTGGAGACTCTACGCGATGCACCGCGCCATGGACGCGGGGGTTCAGGACGTTGGTATCGGCGCACTGTTCGGTCTTACCGAGTGGAAATTCGAAGTTATGTCACTTCTTCTTCACTCTCGCGAACTTGAAGATCGTTTTGGCGTTGGTCCTCACACGATTTCGTTCCCGCGTCTAGAACCGGCGGATAACGCTCCGGGTCTCGAAGATACCAAAGATTTCCACCTTACCGACGACGAGTTCAAACACGCGGTTCTCTGTATCCGCCTCTCAGTTCCGTACACCGGAATGATCCTGACGGCTCGTGAAAACGCAGAACTTCGCGACAAAATTATTTCGCTTGGAATCACTCAGACTGATGCTTCGACCCGAATCGGTCTTGGCGCGTATGCTGAAACTGAACAGGGCGACGATCAGGAAGCGAAACGTCAGCAGTTTATCGTGGGTGACACGAGATCGCTCGATGAAGTGGTTCAGATGCTTGCGAAAAAAGGATTTATTACATCGTTCTGTACGGCGGGATATCGTTGTGGAAGAACGGGGCAGAAGATTCTCG
>DYSA01000024.1:13341-14842 GCA_020726425.1 Fibrobacter succinogenes
ACATCGTTCTGTACGGCGGGATATCGTTGTGGAAGAACGGGGCAGAAGATTCTCGATGCGCTCAAATCTGGTCACGAAGGAAAATTCTGTAAACTCAACGCGATTATCACCTACCGCGAATGGCTCGACGATTTCGCTTCGCCAGAAACAATTGCTCTGGCAGAACCGATTATCCGCCGTGAAATTCAGGAAGTGAAAGACACGAATCCGAAAATGTTCGATGCCCTGATGAAATATTATGGTAAGACCGAACAGGGTGAACGGGATCTTTATTTTTAGATTTAACGACGAATCGATTAAACGATTAAACGCAATTTCGTTTTGTCGTTTAATCGCTTAAACGTTTTAACGGAGGAATCATGGATTGGAAAACTGCTGAACCGGACGAGATCGTCTGCCATTGTATGGGGATTACAAAAGCGAAACTCGTGGAGTTGATCCTTTCGGGAACTTCGACAATGGGAGCGATCGAACGGGTTACCGAAGCGGGAACGAGTTGTGGTGGATGTCGGTCAAAAATCCTACAAATTATTGAAATTTACACTGCGCCGATTACGCCGGAGCCTCGTGCTCCGGGAACGGGATGTTGTTCATAGCTATTTTTTATGGTTTGTGTAGGGGCACGGCGCGCCGTGCCCCTACCGGTATGAGGAAACAATGAAAGAATTAATTCTCTGGATCAAAGAAACCTACAATCTCACCTCGATTCCAGTGCGGATCAAGAACGAGAAGCGGTGGGAAAGCATGGATGAAATCATCGTCCGCGAACCGTTTGAAGGGATGCCTCAGCGAATTGCGTTGGATGACAAATTCGGTGTGATCATTTACGACTGGGATGAAGTTTCTGAAGAGATCAAAGACGCGATCATTTCACGATACAACGACACAACGAAGCAATGATACAACGAGAGAATCAACTGTATTTCGTTGGGGCGATGAATCGATGTACCGTTGAGGCGGTTCAATGAATCTGCCCAATGATTTTTCCCGACCGGATCGGTGGGAGTGTGTCGTCGGAAACGATAAATCGGCAAAGCGATTACACAAAACACCGATAGTAGAGACAAGGCCTGTCTTGGCTCAGGACGAAATGAAATCACTTGATCAAGACTGCACAGGCGTTGGTTCTACGGAGAAACAATGAGCATTATCATTGCGATTGTCATGATTCTTTCGACCTCAATCTGGCTGATTTATCGATTGATGCGACGTAAAGATCCCAAAGAGTCTTTTCGGACATGGACAAAACGGTTATTTGATGCATTTTGGGGAATTGGATAGCCTTCCCCGCGAACACTTGAGAAACAACCGCTGATCGTGACGATCTTCGGGGGCGTTGCGGGGGTGTCCCCCGCTTGGGTGGGGAAGCGAAGACCGGTGGCGGTGTATTCTCGCCGACGACGGGCTGAAGCGGGGGGAGGGGCGAAGCATCCCTCCCCCGACGGCGACCTTGCCAAATACTTGTGAGTCGGAGATTCACAAACCTGCTCCAACGAAGGGC
>DYSA01000024.1:14942-16111 GCA_020726425.1 Fibrobacter succinogenes
CGATAAAAGTCAATGAGTTACGATTGTCAATCACCACACAAAGAGAAGAATAGAAAGAAAAGGATTGAGTTATGAAAAATCTCGAAGAACTGCTGAAACAGGAGACCTTTTCCGACGAAGAGATTGCCTATCTTCTCGGACTCACCGGCACCGATGAGTGCAATCAGCTTCGGACAGCGGCGTACGATCTGACCACCGAACTTCTCGGAACCGAAGTGTACTACCGCGGAATCGTGGAGTTTTCAAACCTCTGCGAACTGGACTGTCACTACTGCGGAATCCGCAACGGCAACGACGAAGTTGAACGCTATTCGCTGACGCAGGAACAGGTTGTGGACGCGGCTCTCTGGTGTGGCGAAGTGGGTTACGGTTCAACGGTTCTTCAGAGCGGCGAACGTCATTCGCCGGAGTATATCGATTTCGTGGAAAACAGTATTCGTGAAATCAAAACAAAGTCTATCAGTGAAACACTTCCGGAAGGATTGGGAATCACCCTGTCCGTGGGCGAACAGACTCTTGAAACGTATAAACGGTTTCACGAAGCGGGCGCTCACCGGTATCTGCTTCGGATTGAGACGACCAATCCGGAACTCTACGCGAAAATCCATCCGGCGGATCAGAAACTCGAAGAGCGTAAAAAGTGTCTCGACTATCTTCGCGAAGCAGGCTTTCAGGTGGGAACCGGCGTGATGATTGGGATTCCCGGTCAGACGATTGATATGCTGGTGCAGGATATTCGGTTTTTCCAGAGCATGGATATCGATATGATCGGCATGGGACCGTATATTTCCCATCATCAGTCCTGCATGTATGACAAATCAATGATGGATGTGGAACCGCTTCTTCAGTTGGCGTTCAACATGATCGCGGTTGTGCGATTGGTTCTTCGCGATGTAAATATTGCGGCAACCACGGCACTTCAGGCACTTCTTAAGAACGGTCGCGAAGTGGGAATCTCCTACGGTGCAAACATTACCATGCCGAACCTAACTCCTCGCGAAGTTCGTCCGAGCTATCAGCTCTACGAAGGAAAACCGTGTATCGATGAAGGTCGTGCGGATTGTCACGGATGCCTTCAGAAGAGAGTTGAGTCTGTGGGAAGAACCGTGGGCTGGAACAAATGGGGCGATTCGAAACATTATATGAAAAAATCATTGTGATTGATCCCC
>DYSA01000361.1 GCA_020726425.1 Fibrobacter succinogenes
TCATTGTAATCCTGTTGACAGCATTTTTGAAAATTCATCTAAGATAGATATCACTTGCCCTGAGTATTTCTCTAAATCTTTTATTTGTAATAGAGCTTGATTGCTATCATTTGATTCGTTCCTAAAAAGAATCTCTTTACTAATAGTATGTACTTTTTCGTGAGCAATTTCGAGCTCTCTAAAAAGGGGTAGATGCCCAAACGTATCTTTCCCCATTCCATAGTACCATTTTCCTAACCGGCAACTTCGATGATCAGTTATCTCGTTCGATTTCCAGACGTCGCGTTTTAAGATTGTATCGACAATGCGTTTTTTGAATTTTATATGATCATTTTTAGCGATATCTACCAATGCCCGATCGGTACCTAATTCAGCAAAAACGGCAATTCTGTCATCTATCGATTTTGTAGCTTCGTCAAGCTGTTGCAAAACAGAACTATTGCGTTCGACTGCAATCTTCGAGTTTGTTGCCATTCCCATGGATGCCTCACTGATTTCAGAAATTGCTAATTCCTGCTGACTGAGAAGATGAGCGATTTCATCCATTGATTGCGCTACTGCTTGGGTACCATTTTGAATAAGCGAGAAAGCGCTGTTTACTGCCAGAATTGAGCGTTTTCCTTGGTCTACCGAGCGAACACTTTCAGTAATAGATCCCGAAATCTGCGTCATTTCATCTGAAAGTTGCGCAACCCCTTCGCGCACTTGGTTGGTAACAGTGCGCGTTTGATTTGCAAGATTTTTAACTTCACTCGCAACAACACCAAATCCTTTCCCATATTGACCTGCCCGAGCAGCTTCAATCGTCGCATTAAGAGCAAGCAAGTTTGTTTGTTCCGCAATTTCTTCGATATCATTGATCATTGTACGTATCGTTTCTGAAGCACTTACAAGTGATTCAAGTCGTTGACTCACTTTATCAACAGATCCACCAATAACTGTCATGAGTGATGAAGTTTCTGATACTGTCTGTGTTGCATCTGAAACATTGTGAAGGATTTTCGAACTGGATTGCGCACTCTCTTTGCTCAGTGTCGTTATCTCGCTAATCGTCACACTAAGCTCTTCATTTGCGGCAGCTATGTTTTGAGCACTATTAGAAATTAATTGAATTTCTGCACTACTTTCACCCATCGAAATTGCTGATTTATTAACTCTCATGGCGACAGAAACAAATGAAGTGAGATGACCATGGGCATCTTCACTTAATTTTTTGCGGGTCTGAGTTTCGGCTTCAATCTGTTGTTCCTGAAGACGAGCATTATTCTCGAGTAACAGTTGAGCTTCATGGCGAAGCAATTCCTGCTGGGCAAGCGCGTGTTGAAAATCTTGAAGTGCAAACCCAATGGTTTGAAATTCACTAATATGGGTATTTGTTTCAAAGCTTGGTAAAAATATGCCACGAGACATCTCATTCATGCAACTGATAGTAGTCTTTATAAACCCCGTTAGTTCACGAAGAACAGCGACAATTGCGACGACAGAAACAAGTAAAAGTACAGCAATAAGAATGAGTGTGAAGGCGATCGTTTTTTGAATAGATGCAATTATCTGAGAAAGGTCTTCTTGTAAATGCCGATTCATCTCATTCTCGTAGATTTTTAATGCATCGATTTTTCCAGTAATCAGAGCAAACCACTCTTTGGGTGAGATTTTCAGGGTATTTGGTGCAAGCGGTCCCGCAGTAAGGATCGCATTTTCAATCTGAGTAATAGTTGCGTCTTTTTCTTTTGAAAATTTGCCAAGTGGATCACCCCAGATTGAGTCATAATGGGAAAGAAGTTGTCTTTTAAAATTATCTTGTGAGGCTAATGTGCCTACTAATCCTTGATATTGCGCAAGCGAAAACTGACCAGCACTGAGTCCTCCGTTTATCAATGCCCGTTCAATTCCCGTGAACTCTTTTAGCCAAAGAAGACTTGTGTAAGCGAGTATATCTTCAGCCTGTTCGGTTTCGGGCGAATACGCAGATAGCTCACTTGTCATAACGATAATTTTTTTGATGCCATTTGTATACATTCCAACTGCTTCTGATGCCGGCATTGTCAGGTTGTCGATCTGCTTCCGATTTTTTATTAGATCATTTTCGAGTGACGCTATTTGATGAAGGGAAGAGTCGAGTGAAACGGGGAATGTGTGAAAGGGAAATGTTTCAAGTGCCATAGCATAGTCAGTAATTGCTTTATCGCTTAACACTCGCTGTGCTTTCAACTCTTCAACAAAGGTCGAACCTTTGCTGTTTATGAAACCAGAAGTGAATCCTCGTTCTTTTTGAAGTTCGTGAACGATATCCCCTACTGGTTGAAGAATTTTCACCAAGGAGGATAACTTTTTACCTTCGCGTAGGTTTGCAAATCTCTCTGCTACTACGGTACGAGCCAGTAGTAAAGCAACAACTATAATAGGGAGGGAGGTAGCGATTAAAATGAGCTTTAGTGATCCAGTTTTTTTCATAGCAACCTTCTTGTTAGTATATAAGTTCATTGTCTAATCTTTTAGATGTTTTTTCAAGGGGAATAAGAATCGCTTCGATAGTAATCATCGGTCACGCGCAGGCATTACAATTACTGTGCACTATTTGCGGTGACATCCTCTCTTAAAGTAGTAAAAATTTTGAAATTCTCACCAAGCGACCACAGCAGGGTGATAAAACTCTTTTCAATCCGATATAGGGTGAACACATTCTCCAAGAACGAGTGTTTGAACTCTTTCTGTTTAGGAATTATCCATTAAATCACATTCTGGCCAATTACTGTTTAGGAATTATCCATTAAATCACATTCTGGCCAATTACTGTTTAGGAATTATCCATTAAATCACATTCTGGCCAATTACTGCTTAGGAATTATCCATTAAATCACATTCTGGCCAATTACTGTTTAGGAATGAAGAAAAAAATCTTGTTCTAAAATCCTATGTAGGATCGTTCAACTCGTACAATACATTCGTATCGCAAAAAGTGGTTTGAAACAGTGAGACAGAAGTTGGTCATATTTACTATAGCATTAACTCTATATACTGATTATATTAGATATAGGGTGCATGACACAATAACAAAGGAGTTATCATGCCAATCCAAAAACTCTCTACGAGTTGCAGTGTCAACGAGGCAAACGGGCTGAAAAATGACATTATTCAGCTTCACAAATCATCGGAGTATCTCGCAGCGGATACCAATC
>DYSA01000362.1 GCA_020726425.1 Fibrobacter succinogenes
TAAATATCATACGGTTACAACATTGCTGCTTTAACAATGGCACCTGAGTAGTTACCCGAACTCTTCGAATTTCTCCCTGAAAAAGAGATTCTTCGCGTTTCACAAGCCATGATCGATCTATTCTCTGATCACAGCGATCGCGAAAACCGTGGAACTACCCGCCTTCGCTTTGTCCTCCCAAAAATCGGCGCAGATGCATTTATAAAGAACTGTTCATGAGCTATTACGCAAAAGCAGATGCTCCCGACTTTGCTTACGAATCAATCAACTATGAAACAAAAGTAGCTGCCCTTAAAATCCTTACAGCCACTGATGATTCTATAGAGTTCAAAAACTGGACTGTTCGCACTGTAAGTCCGACAAAATTTGGTGATGATATTGTATCGGTTCGCCTGTTCATTCGAAGAGGTAACTTCGCTGCCGGAGATTTCCGATCTCTTGCGGAAATACTTGAATCAATCGGATCAGATGGAATTCGCGTTACGATCGAACAAGACGGTGTGATTCCGCTGGTTCACCGATCTGCGCTTCCAACGCTGTTTGCCGCTCTTCGCGAAAAACTTCCTTCACAGGCAGTTACCGATGGCAAATTCAATCGCCATGTCGTTTCCTGTATCGGTGCCGCGGAATGCCCCATTGGGATTCTCAAATCACCCATAACCGCAGAAGCTGTTGCAGAAGCATTAGATGATCTGTTCGAAGAGCACGAGGATCTACGCAGTGAGTTGTACCACTCAATATTGGACGGAATAAACATCTCTGGTTGTGCCAGTTCTTGTGGACTATACTTGGTTGCAGGAATCGGATTCCACGGTCAGAAAAAGAAAATCAACGGTGAACTCCTCGAAATCTATCAGGTGCATATCGGAGGAAGAATCGATGAAACAGCCGAACATTTGCTTTCAAAAACCGATGATTCATAGTTGGTAAAAGCTACTGATGTTCCTTCATTTGTAACGTAAATAGTGAGCAACTATATCAAATCCTACCAATCGGGAAACAAACAATCACTTCGACAATATATGATGGATCAGCGTGATAGTTTTAATCCGTTCACATTTGGAGCCATAGCGCAGTAACCAAAAACCGGTCAACCAGTTGGCCGGTTTTCTTTTTGCCAATCCAGCGAGGTGCTACTGTTAGTCAGCACTAACTTATCTGATAAAAAAAACGTTGACCGAAGCATGCGATTCTTTGTATTATTGGGCATTCCGGAAGAGCCGGAGAACAATAAACAATTTGTAAGGAGTGTGCAATGGCGCATACAATTACCGATGCTTGTCTTGCTTGCGGCGCATGTGCTGCTGAATGTCCAGTTGAAGCAATTAGTGAAGGCGATCCAAAGTACATCATCGATGCAGAAATCTGCACCGACTGTGGCGCTTGCGTTGAAGTTTGTCCAGCAGACTGTATCGAAGCGTAATCGTTTTGCGATTTGAATAATCAAGGCGTGTTCTGGTAACGGAACACGCCTTGATTATTTCGCATAACATCATCACGACTGATTTGATAATTACCGATAAAAAAGTCACTTAGATATTCAATTCTGTACGGATCAAAGCTATTTTACCCTCACTGAACAGAGGAGAAAATTGTGATCATCTGGCTTTTTAATAAAACGTTTCTTAAAAAAATTGGCGTATTAGCAATTCCAATCGCCATTCAAGAGATTCTCACAACTCTCCTTCAATTCATCGACAATATCATGGTGAGTTATATCAATACTCCGGCAAAAACGGCAACTGGTGAAAATATCGCGATTGCAGCCGTGAGCTTTGCGGGAAACAACTTTTTTCTTTTCATTCTCCTTCTCGTAGGAATTTCATCAGGATGTTCAATTTTCACTGCCCAATATTGGGGCGATAATGATCTCACGAATGCACGAAGAGCCGTAGGAGCTTCGCTCATTGGTGCAACTATCGGAGCATTACTGTTCACCCTTCCCACTTTTATCTTTGCTGATCAGTTCATTGCCTTTTTCACCAGCGATCCCTCTGTTATCGACTTAGGTGCCAGTTACCTCAGAATAATTTCAATCAGCTACCTTTTTACGGGCATTACGTTCTCCCTCGGATCTTCGTTGCGAAGTATCACCAATGTAAAAATACCAATTTCAGTGAGTATTTTTGCAGTTCTTCTCAACACTATTCTCAACTACTTTCTCATTTTTGGAAAATGCGGATTCCCAGAAATGGGAGTAAACGGTGCCGGACTGGCAACGCTTATCTCTAAAATTGTTGAAGCAGTTCTCTTGATTGTTCTTATGAAACAGTTCAAATCTCCATTAGCAACGGGAAAACTCCACGAATATTTCACTTTTCCCACGGGATTCATTGCCCGCCTCACCAAAACAACACTTCCTGTTATCGGAAATGAGATGGGATGGGCTTTGGGTGTTTTCGCATACAACAAAGTTTTTGCCACGCTCGGAACTGATGCTGCAACGGCATTTTCCATTTCTGAGCGAGTCTCATTTTTGTTCATGGTAGGATTCATAGGAACCTCTAGTGCAACGGCAACGCTCATGGGAAATACCATTGGGGCTGGAAATATTTCAGAAGCGAAAGAGAACAGCAAGCGAATTATGATCCTCGCAATTCTCATTGCCGTTGTAGCGGCAATAGTTTCTGGAATTATCGCACCGCTTTGGCCCAACTATATATTCAAGGTGACAACCCCAGAAATGCAACAGATCATCACAACATTGATCATCTGCACCGCTATTACATTGCCGTTTAAAGCTATTAATATTCACGGTGTCAATGGTCTCATGCGTTCTGGTGGAGACACACACTTTTCTATGTTCACGGATATTGGATGTTTGTGGATAATAGGAATTCCCATAGCGATTGTTACCGGCGTAGTTTTAAAACTTCCCGTTCACTACGTATACCTATTCATCGCCCTTGAAGAAGTTGTCAAAAGCATCATTATTCTGTTTAGAATTCAGAGTGGTAAATGGATTAGACGAGTGATTGAAGCAGAGTAGAAAAAGAAAGGGATTCAATTGAATCCCTTGAAACTACTCAGGTTCTTTACAATCAATGAACTTGGAATAAACAGTCGTACAGGTTTCCAGACCTGTTACGCACAGCATGAGGCTCCAGCCTCACAATCGTGACGCGAGGCTGGAGCCTCGAATGCGGCATTCCAAGCGAGGACGCTTGGAA
>DYSA01000363.1 GCA_020726425.1 Fibrobacter succinogenes
TCAAGCTAAAAGCCTCAAGCTAAAAGCCTCAAGCTAAAAGTGAATTCCAACTTGAGGCTTGAGGCTTGAGGCTTGAGGCTTCAGTTCACCCAAGTTAGACTACTGCCTAAACTGGGCAATCGGGTTGTTTTTTGGCTTGATCCGAAAGATATTGAATTTCTGGCGAATGAGTGGAGAAAAATCCCTGAAGATGTACCTGATCAAGTATATGAAACATGGGGACGCATTGCATTCCGAGCATCATCAACACTGCACAAGGCAGGAATAAAAGTAGAGCCCGTATTTCCAGAAGAACACGAGAAATACAACATGTAATTTAAAAAAGATCCTCGCAATCGGCAGGGCAATTTCTCGCCGGCCGACTGGAGGACCTTTTAAACTTCAAACAGAATTCTTAGTCGATCAGACCGTACTGATCTTTCAGAATCGCGATGATTTCGCCTTTCGGATCGTCGGAAATGGCGATCTTGGTTCCGATGATCTTTTCTGCAATCGATGTGTAGGTTTTTGACACATCGAGAAGGATCGACTGAGGAAGCAGATTTTTCGCCAGATCGACACGCTCAGCCATGCGATCTTTGTTGGTCAGAATATCTGCATCGGGGAAATGAGCCATGAGCGCTTTGCGGAACCCTTCCTTGGAATTTTCTACAACTTTTCCAGCCGCATATTCATCAGCATCCCAAAGACGCGAACTGTCCGGCGTGCCCACTTCATCCATATAGATCAGTTTGTCCTTGCCGTTCACATCTTTCACGTAGCCAAATTCGAACTTCGTGTCTACGAAAATCTGACAGATTGAGTCAAGTGCCGATTCGATAACCCGGAACCCTTCGGTGAGAAGTTTTTCGTACTGGGCAATATCGTCCTTGCTGTTGAACTTGAACGCTTCGAAGTTATTGATAATATCATCGCGGGTAATGTTCACGTCGTCGATTTCAGGAATACCCGGAATTCCCACCATGATTCCCTTGGTTGATGGGGTGATCAGCAGTTCGGGGAGTTTGGAATCTTTCTGAAGATTTTCTGCGATTTTGATTCCGCAGAAATCCCGTTCTCCCTTGGTGTAGGCGCGCCACATCGAACCGGTGATGTAGTTGCGCGCAATCGCTTCGATCATGACCGGTCGAGCTTTCTGCACGATCCACACCAGCGGGTGCGGCGTGTCGAGAATGTGGTTGTCCGCAAGACCTTTTTCGCGGAACAGCTTGAACCAGTGGTTTGAAATCGCATTGAGCGACGCGCCTTTGCCGGGAACGCCATTCATGCCGCCTTCGCCTTTCCAGATACATTCGAACGCCGAGATGCGGTCGCTGATCACCATGATTCCCAGTTCCGTTGATTCAGGAATGTCGTATCCTTTTTCTTTGATCAGGCGACGACTATCTTCGGCGGTGAGCCAGTAGACTGAACGCACTTTTCCACTGTGAATCGGTTTGTCCGTGCGGATTGGAAGGTCGTTACTCATTTCAAGAACTTTATAGGCTGACATAGCAGATCCTCCTTATAGATTGGTATACTTTTATGCTGAATTGCGACTGGCATTGATATTCGCCGCCAGCGATTTAACGATCATTTTTTCAAGAACGTCCTGCTCTTCGGGGTCGATAATCGACTCATTCTGAAGCCGTTCCAGTGCGTACTGCTGAATTGCCAAGAGCGGCAGAACAATCCTGTCCCGAATAGTTATCGACGATCGAATCATCGGATCATTTTCGAGAAGTGTTTTGATTCCCGCAGCTTCGCAAATGAGATCGCGGGTCAGATTTGCTTCGCTTTCAAGAGTCTGCCAGAATGTTCCGTAGACCGGATGATTTCGCAATGACGCAGTGAGCGGGAAACAGGTTTTCGCCAGAGATTGCATCGCATTGTCCAAAAGCGTCTGGAAAAATAGATTCTCCCGATAGAGTTTGCGTATTTCACTCCATTCCTGTCCAAAACGGCAAATGGTATAAAAGAGAAATGAGGGACATCCAATTGTAGTTTTACGGTTCCTACGCCCAAAAACTATACAGAAAGACCCCTCGCATGAAAAATATGAGTTTGTTCAGTCAGATACTTCTTTTAATTCCAAAAAGTTTATTCAAGAAGCTCGTCAAAAAGCACAATGCCGAGTATCGGAGCAAAGGATTCAGCAGTTGGGAACAGCTTGTTTCTATGCTTTTCTGCCAGTTTGCTCAAGCAGCATCACTTCGTGAAATCACCCATGGTCTCCAGAGCTGTGAAGGTAAACTCTCTCACCTTGGAATCGATGCACCAAGCCGTTCGACGCTGGCGAATGCGAACAAAGTACGTTCGTGGAAACTTTACAAAGAACTGTTTGACGAGCTTCTTAAAACGGTTAGTTCTGAATTCAAAAGTGAGACTCGGAATTTCAATTTCAGTCAAAAGCTCTACAGTATTGATTCAAGCACCATAGATCTCTGCCTCAATGTCTTCAGCTGGGCAAAATATCGAACCACAAAGGGAGCGATTAAGCTTCATGTGCGGCTCGATCACGATGGCTATCTTCCTGACTTTTTACTTGTCACCGATGGGAAGACAAGCGATGTTTCTGCGGCTTGGGAGTATCCATACGACGCCGGAACAATCAGCGTTTTCGACCGAGGGTACAGTGATTTCAAACTCTTTCAGCACATTACTGATCAACTTGCATTTTTTGTCACCCGATTGAAAAGTAATGCGAAGTACAAAGTCGTTGAAGAGCTTGCGATGCCTACCAAACATGACCCAGACCTTATTTCGGACAGCATAATTAAACTAACCGGTCAAGGTGCTGACGAAGCGTACTCCGGTAATCTACGCCTGATCTGTTCGACCGATACCGAAGGTCGTGATATCCGTTTTCTAACCAACAACTTTGAACTGGATGTCGAAACGATTTCAAATATCTACAGAGAACGCTCGAAAATCGAACTGTTTTTCAAAGAAATCAAACAGAATCTCAAGGTAAAGACGTTTGTTGGGACAAGTGAAAATGCCGTAATGATACAGATTTACACGGCTCTGATTACGATACTGCTGTTGAAATATCTCAAAATGAAATCGACATTCAAATGGTCGATGTCGAATCTGGCTGCATTGATTCGCATGAACCTATTCACGCATAAATCTCTTGGCTATGTACCCTTTAGCTGTGGGAAATTTTGAAATCCCGTTTTTAATTTCG
>DYSA01000025.1:0-9969 GCA_020726425.1 Fibrobacter succinogenes
ATCAATCACTTACAAAACAAAAGGTTTTTTCGTGGTACCTGAGTAGTAACAAATATTTTTATGATTGAAATTCCATCACGATGATACCCCATTTTTTTTGATAAATCAAGGTTTCACATCGAAAAAGAGTTGTCCTGAATTTGCAAACATAAAAAATGCCCGAAAGTATCTACTTCCGAGCATTGTCAATCTGATTTGTACAGACCTATCGAAGGCTTCTAATACGTTCTTCCGGAGAAACTAGGGAGATGATTCTCACCCCAAAACTCTCATCCACCACAACGACTTCACCTTTTGCGACAACTTTATTATTCACTAAAAGATCAACGGGTTCCCCTGCGAGACGATCAAGTTCAACCAATGCGCCAGGTGCCAATTCAAGAACTCTTTTTATTGAAATGTCAGTTCTTCCCAATTCAATTGAAACATCCAATTCAATGTCGAGAAGCATGTCAACGCTTCCCTTAGGAGCAAATGAAGAGGTGAAATTTGGCAATCCCATCGGCCCTTGAGGCATCGCTTGCGGTGCCGCCGGCCGCGATGAGGAACTTGACAAATCCTCTGTTGCAGCCGTCAGGGAGTCAATTTCATCCTGAGAAAGCAATGAATCGGTATCAAAGGAAAAACCACCTCCCGAAGGTGGAGAAGCGACGTAGAACTTTTCCAGTGAATGGGTCAAATCGATGTCAAAAGTTGCAATCATCTGAAATGGAGCAATCTCACTCACCGAAATATCCATGAGTACACACTCATCGGAAATAAGCATATCGACACCATCATCTTCGCGAAGCATCGTTGCTCCGGTAGAACAAGTTCCATTTGCTTTTCCACGAAGGAATGTAGCATAATTTCCTGAAACCTGACTAAAGATTTCAGAAATACCATCTTTTACATCATCGCTGTATGGTGTTGTTCCATCTCCCATAATCATAAGATCATAGAGAATAGCGGCTTTGCTTTTTAGCATCGTGAGATAGAGTGTCCCCTGAACATTTCCCGATACTGGCAGTGCCATGGAAAGGTATCCTTCGTTGCCCAAATAGGTTCCCACCATCTCCGCATCACCTATAAACTGTTCAGCGGGTGCAGAAACAATATCCCGACCGGTGAGCGTGTTCAGAACCGTGATCAACTGATCTGCGAGATCTGTCGCAGCATGCTTTAAGAAATCAGCACTACTCTCGGCAACTGCGGGAGCATCACTACTTCCAAAACCACTTTGAAGAAGGGAGTCAATATCGTCCTGCGAAAGAAATTCACTCATACTCGGCTCCTTCCTCGTCATAATCCTGTTCCATTCCAGGAACTTCATCAGCGAGAATATCTGTAATTTTTACTGCTTTTTTACGACCAACTACGCCACTTTTTCCGGCCATTTTGCTTTTCCCTCCAATTTGAACAATCAAATCAGAATCCTTGTTTTTATCAAGGCAAAGAATATCGCCAGTCTCAAGTTGCAGAAGGTCTCGAATGGTAAGTTTAGTATTACCAACAAGAACGGAAAGTGGAACCGTGAGATTCTGAATCTCACTCTCCATCATAACTCGCGTTTCAGGCGTTACTTGTGCTTGAGTCGTCATCCACGATTGACCACCAAGAGACGAGAACACCTGTTCAATAATCATGTGAGGAAAACAGATACTCATAAGCCCTGAAGATTTCAACATGTGAACTTCGAATGTAATAAGAATCACGGTTTCACCGGGAGGGGCGATTTGAACGAACATTGGGTTTGTTTCATAATCGGTGATTTTTGGAGAGAATTCACCCATGTGTTCCCATACGCCAGCAAGGTCATCCAAACCACGGGATACAATACTTCGGATCACATTTTGTTCAATACGAGTGAGCTCGCGGTTGTGCTCCGAAACTCTTCCTTGTCCACCGAATAACCGGTCAATAATGAAAAAGACCAGTGATGGATTCATTTCAAAAATCGCACTTACGTCAATGGGATCCATCTTAAAAAGGTGGATACAACTGGGGTTTGAGATCGACATGATAAATTCAGAATAGGTCAACTGGTCAACAGATACAACTTCAATTTCAACAAAGGTACGAAGATAGTTCGTAAGTGAAGTTGAAAATATTCGCGCATACCCTTCGTGCATATTCTGGATAGTGCGCATCTGATCTTTAGAGACACGGTCAGGACGACGAAAGTCGTAGAGACTGAGAACGCGATCTCCCAGATCATCATCGTCGTCGTCATCATCCATATACAGGGGATTGTAGGTAGGTGTATTTGCCGATGACATGGCTTGTGATGAATCAAAACTCGGAGATGCGCCATAGGATCCAGAAATGTTATCATCACTGCTGTCATCTCCTATATCGCCAAAATCTCCCCCATCTGCTACGGCGGAAAGAAGCGCATCAATCTCGTCTTGTGAAAGTATATCACCCATACAATCCGCCTCTTAATTTACTGAATCAAAAACTCAGTAATGTAAATATTGCTCAACTCTACGCCTTCGGGAAAGAGACGGTTTACACCGCGCACTAAATCCCCCCGAATATTCTGCTGAGCATTTTTATCACTAACCTCTTCAAGCGTCAATGAGGAGAGATACTGATTAATGTAATTTTTAGCCGGTACTTCATTCGAAGCAAGCGTGGTTAAAAAGGTTTTATTCTTTTTTGCCGCATCACCATCATAGGCAACCTGAAGTGAAAGTTTCAAATAGCGTTCCGCATCAGTTCCCGCAATATTTACAATAAACGTATGAACTTTACCTTCAACAACTTCATTCGCTGGCGCTGTCGACGCTACACTACTTCCCGTTGTATCAGTTGTAGAGTCTTGCGCGGTAGTATCAACAACATCTGCTTTTGGTGCTGTTACTTTAACAATAACAAAAGCGATTCCCCCTTGAATCAATAAAACAACTACAATAATAAGTATCAACGGAACAATATTCGATTTTGACTTCTCTTTTTTCGGTTCTTTTCCTTCAACCTTTTCTTCTTCGTCTTCAGCAGCCATACTCAATCCCCCTCTGGAGCTTTATCCATTTTTTGCATGTATTCAACAAATATTTCGATTCGTCTGTTTTTTCGTCGAGCACCTTCATCGCTGTTTGGAATCAACGGCCGAAATTCACCATATCCCACGGCACTTAACTTTGCCGGATCTTCGCCATTTTGATAGAACAGTTTCACAACCGTAAGAGCTCGAGCAGCCGAGAGTTCCCAGTTACTTGGAAAGCGAGAACTCTTAATAGGAACGTCATCAGTATGGCCTTCAACTCGAATATCGCGTTCAGGCATATCCTTAATGATTCCCAAAATTTCAAGAAGCGTTTGTTCAAATTCAGGTTGAAGTTGGTCGCTTCCCACTGAGAAACCCACAGGATCACTGATTTTTATTGCAATTCCCATATCAGTAACTTGAACAGTAACAGCTTCTTTTAACTTTTCACTTTTTTGAGTGATCTCTTTAACTCTCTTAGCAATGTCAGCGGCGATCTTTTTGTTTTGATCATCTCCGCCCAGTTTCATTTTGAGAACTTCCTGATGAATCGCTACCGTAGGTAAACTTTCCATAACACCACTCAATGCATTTTGAAATGAAGTTGCGGCTAATTCAAACTTTTTAGCATCCATTGATGACATTGAGAGAAGTAACACAAAAAAGCAGAGCAAAAGAGTCATCATATCACCATAGGTGAGCATGTACTCTGGAGCACCCTCAACACATTCTGGACATTTTTGTTCTTCGTCAGCCACGTATTACTTCTCTTTCGAAGCAGCGGCGCGGCTGACAGGATCGAGGAATGCCGTCAATTTTTGTTCTACAATATGGGGATTATCTCCCGACTGAAGTGACATAACACCTTCAAGCATAATTGCTTTCAACATCATTTCCTCTGCCGATTTGAGTTTCAAAATTGATTCAATGGGAACACAAATCATGTTTGCGACCATGGAACCATACAATGTAGTAATCAATGCCACAGCCATACTAGGCCCTAACGCTGCTACATCACTCATATTTCCCAACATAAGAATCAAGCCAACCAATGTTCCCACCATTCCCATAGCAGGCGCAAGAGTTGCGGCCATCTTAATAACTGCGGCATTTCCCGCGTGACGCTCTTCGACAAAAACCATTTCAGTTTTTAAAATATCACGAATCAAATCCGGTTCTGTTCCATCAACCGCAAGTTGTATTCCCTTTTTCAAAAACGCATCTTCAATTTTCTGCGCTTGATCTTCTAACGAAAGAATCCCTTCACGTCGTGCTTTATCTGCGAAACTGACGAGCAATAAAATTGTTTCAACAGGACTCACCTTTTTATTTATAAACGCCTGTTTAATAATAACGGGCAGTTTTTTAATAGAAGAAAGTGGATATGCAAGGAACATCGCGGCAACTGTACAACCAATTACAATCTGAATAGAAGGTATATCAATGAATGAACCAATATTCGCAAATCCCATCCCCATTACAACGAGAAGCCAGCAAACAGCAAAACCGATAATACCTGGTAAATTCATTCACTCCCCCTGGATTCCCGATCATTCACAACGCGAAGTGTGGAATTACAAAACTGACGATACTTTACGCATTTTTTAACAATATCTTGAAGATCATTTTTTACAATCATGGATCTTCCCGAAACCAATTTAATAACCGTGTCTGGTGTTGATTCAATCGATTCAATTAAATCCGCATTTAAGACAAACTCTTGGCCATTCAGCCGTTGTAATGCAATCATTTGAGCCCCTTTTCGTGAGAACGTGAAAATATAACTTTTTCCATCCTCAAGAAGAGATCGGAACAGGGAAGTTACCCCCTGTTCCGCATTAAATACCAATCTAAATTATCTTACAAGCTGAACAAGTTCCTGAAGAAGCTGATCAGAAGTAGTAATAATCTTCGAAGCGGCCTGATATCCACGCTGAGTAGTAATCAGATCGGTAAACTCAGAAGCAAGGTCAACGTTTGACATTTCCAATGCGCCCGGTTTAATTTTCGAAGAGGTTCCCAAACCTGCCTGATACAGTGTTCCTTCACCAGAGTTGTTCGATTCCGTCCACATACTATCGCCATCACGAAGGAGCCCTGAAGGGTTCGTGAACTCAGCAAGCAGTACTTTTGCCAACAACTTGGTAGTACCATTTGTATAGAGTCCATTTATGGATCCATCTTCTGAAATCGAAATTTCAGAAAGTTTACCCATTGTGAAACCATCCTGCTCTTTCGCAGCTGTCGTCGTTGTTGAACGGAACTGAGTGATTCCAGTAAAAATATCTGGCCCACCAATACCAAGATCCACTTTCATTTCTCCTGCACCATTCATCGGATTGAATCGGAAAACATTTTCTCCATCATTAAACGACCACGTTGATGGTGATCCATTTTCTGAGAATGTCAATGTTCCACGATTTCCACCGAAAATCTGCTCAGACCCATTCATTGAAATTTCCCACAACCATTTATTCGGTGTTCCCGAATGGGTAAACGTAGTGGTCATTGTATGAGCGGCCCCGGATTCATCAAAGATCTCAATCGAAGTCGAATGCACGGTAGTATCTCGAGCAGCCTGTAACTCCGTCGGAATCATATTCGCATTAAACGCTGTCGGAGTTATTTTATCGTTATCAGCATTATTTGCACTGAGCGAAATACCACTAAATGCAAACGGTTTTCCCGCTTGACCGCGAATCATGATCCCACCAACCGGTGCACGAGTATCACCAACACCGGGCTGATTTAACTCAACCGAAGGGTTGTCAGAACCCGCTTTATTCGGTATTCGATCAGGAAGACTCAAGCGACTTTGTATATAATTCAACAAATCCTGCATTGTAATACCTGCGGAAGGAGTTACAAGCGCCCCTGCAGGAGTATAAGTAGCTGCGGTGTAGGTAAATTCTAATCCACCAGTTGGGTCAAGCTCAAGATTCTCGCCACCGATTGATCCCCCGATTTTTATTCTATCACCGGGAATCGTAGCTCCTAATGGATCTACATAAGTAGCTTCTAGCCCTAGCGTTTCACCTTTGGCATCAAACAAGTCACCCACTACATCCAACTTGTCAGCAGGAGCGCGAACACTTCCCGCAGAAGCCCCATTTACGGCACCATTCCACAAGAAAAGGTTCGAAACAAAGTTATTCGATGTAGGTCGCGTTTCATTTTTAATAGACAAATTAGTTGCCCCACCTGCACCGGCAATCGAAAGTTGACCATCGTTATTTATCGTTACCGTTGATCCCGGTATGGCTGTTTGCAAACGATCTCGCAAGTCATCCAATGTAGAGACATAGGTAACATTCACAGCCGCTTCAGCAGGACTACCAACGATCAAAGGAACGGTCTGTTCAAGTCCAGCGGCATTCTTATACACAATTCTCAAAGTATCACGCTCTTTGATATTCAAATCATTTCCACGACCATCGAACATGGCTGTCAACTGATCCGAACCCGTAGCCCGTGCCAAGTATCTTCCTGTATGTAAAACAGTTCCAACCCCAGCAGAATCAGAATCGAGATTACAAGAGTAGCCAACCATTTCAGTCGCTTTCGCAGGAGATTTTTCACCATAAGGAATTCGAATATCACCAGCAACTGCAGTCCCTTCGATTTCACCTTCACCATTAGCGGTCAATCCCTGCAAACGGAATCCATTTGTCGGAGATACAAGATTTCCATTCGCATCCATCTGAAGTGCACCATTACGGCTGTAAAACTGCCCTTCGCCATTAGAGAATGCAAAAAACGCACGGCCTTCGACAGCAAGGTCCGTAATCTGCCCTGTGGACTGAAGTGCCCCTTGATGCATAAGCGAGTCAATCGAACCAACGGCCATACCAAGACCAGCCTGCATCGGGTTTGTACCACCAGAATTCCCAGGAGGACGAGTTGCTCCTCTCAATATCTGAGAAAATCCCTCTTTAAAGGTCACGCGTTGTGCCTTATACCCTGATGTATTTACGTTTGCGATATTGTGGGAAGTAATATCCATCTTAACTTGATGGTTACGAAGCCCTGAAATACCGCTGTAGAGTGATCTAATCATACTCGTACCTCTTTCTGAGGTGCAACTCTGGCGGTGATCAATCGTTCACACCGCCCAAGCTTCCTACCCTAAGGTGGGACCAGCTAAATAAAAGTTGCACTATCGATATTCGTTATTACATTGTCGTTCATTGTTTCGCGATCCATTGCAGTCACAACCGTCCGGCTCGAAACATTTACAATAAAGGCTGAATCTCCAGTAATCACTGCGGCATCCCGACCGCCTTTAGCAGCCACATTGCTCACAGCCTGATTCAGTTTCGCTTTCAGATCCGGAGTCATTTCAATTCCCCGACTCTTCAGCCTGCCTTCCGCGTGAGCTGAAATTTTCAGATCTTGCGGTTGCACCTTGTCTCGGATCAGATCGCCAAAGCTTACACCGGTTCCACGAAATTGATTGACTCTATTCTTTAAATCAACCTGCTCGGGAACTCCATTTCCGATCCTGTCAATGTTCATTTTTTACCTCCTTCCCGTGTTATGCAGTATCCTCTTCCCCCTCCACTAAACCACCGATGGTGTAAAAACTTCGAGAATATTTTTCGCACTGATCAATGATCCATCAGCTTTCAGCTGCACGCCACCCGCTGTAGGAATCACCCCACTAATCGTACTCTGTTTATAAAAATATGCACCATCGTTACCTTCAATTGAGACGCTATACTTTCCACCTGAAGCGGTTTTATCATCAAGGGGGATAGTCACTTTTGCCCCGCCGGTTCCACCTTTGTCATCTAATTCATACTTTTGAATTACGACGCCATTTCCATCTTTCAAAACAACTGTCGCCGAAGATTTACCGGCAAAGTCAACCAGATAATCTCGCGTCTTTCCATACTCAGGCGCAAATGTTGTGCCACCATCTTTAAACTTCACATTTTTCCCTACTAAACCCAGTGCCTGACTCATATTTAGATTCACAAACTCATCTTGTGCGGTACTCGATTCAGTATGAACTTCGAGAATATTTCCTACAGGAAGTTCACTACCGGCAACTTTTACCACAGGCCCCTGAGCGGTGTACCGAACCCCATCAACAGTGTCTTCTACGAAGCAGTACAGAGATGGGTCTTTATCTTCACCATCAACGACAAGTTTGTAACTTCCCGAAGTCACCTGTTTGCCATTCACATCTTTCCCGTCCCAATTGAATACACCCGCGTTAGTTGCATCTTTTTTTGAAACGGCAATTTCGCGTACGACATTGTCTTTTTCATCGAGAATTTTTACATTAACCGCTTTATTCGAACCAAGATGAACCCGAACATCCGCAGATCCTTTCCCAGTCCATTCTACTTCTTTTAGGCGAAGTCGAACATCTTTACCGATCAAAGAAACTGATGTAGAGTTGGTCACCGATTGCGCAGAGTTCGATTGAATCGCTAACGATGTTTCAAAACTCTTTTTCAAGGTTTCCATGGAAGTTCCCACATTTGACATCGTTTCAAGTTGAGAAAACTGAGCTAATTGCGATACAAATTCTGTGTTTTCCATCGGTTTCAATGGATCTTGATATTTCAACTGCTGTGTTAACAGCGTTAAAAAATCCGTTTTTCCCATCTCTTTTTTTGAAGCATCGGCAAAGGCAGAACTGGTGCGATCTCCCGTAACTTCAGTTGTTTCAAGTGCAGAACCATCCACGGAAGCTTTCACGGTATACGGTTCTTTGCTTACCGTTTTTTGCAACGAATCTATTGAACTTGTAGCCATACTAACCTCCTTTTATGCGTAATATTCCACGGAGTTATTCCCGTAGCGACGACCGGTCTCTTTGCCAAATAGATCTGGCACAAATGGGTCATTTTCAAAGGCTTCAATCGAGTCTGCAATCGCTGATTTGCGACGACGTGACCCGTTCTTAGCTTCAGCATTACGGCTTTCACCGTTACCAACATTCACGTCAAGAGCTCCAGCGGAGAGATTGTGCTGCGCCAGAGAATCCCGAAGATTCTGAAGATTGTTTTCTACTATATTTTTCACCTGCTGATTTTCAACCTGAAGTTTTGCAGAAACAACATCGCCAGTTACTTGAATCGTTATTTTTACTTCACCCAGCATTTCCGGTTTCAATATGAGTGTCACCTCGCGCATTCCACTCTTTACGGAGTCTGCGAGCTTTGTACTAACCTGTTCAACCACAACCTGCTCAAATGTTCGCGGAGTATGTGGCTTTTCAACCTTAACCGTGGGCACCGAAACATCAACCGGTTCCGTTCTCTGTTCCACAGAAACTGCCATTTCATTCACTTCTGTGACCGTTTCTGTAATCACCGATGTGATACCATCTTCACCAACAACAGACACCGATTGTACCGACACTGTCTTTGTGTCAATTTCTGTGATTGCAGCTGCCAGTTCAGCAACCATAACCTTGGCGGAATCGGGAACTTTTGCATATTCAGCAGGGCGAATCGGATTCACAAAAACTTCAGGTTCAGAAACCTCAATTTTTTCGAGAGGAGCTTTCATCATTTTGACAACCTGCTCACCCTGATTAGGGGTTTCAGACTCTTCACCAGAAAAATCAGAAGACGATTCGGTTGCCGCAGGAGTGGAAAAGATAGACGCATTTTCACTTCCCGCTATTTCAATAGGATCAGTTTCACCTTTTTCTGATTCTGCAATCATAGCGTCACCAAGAATTTCGAGTACATCATCCGAAACTTCAGATTGCACTACAGAATTAGTGGCATCTGCAGGAGCTACGGCTTTCGCAATTTCTGCAGGAACCGAAATTTTGGCAACTTCAACTGGAGCCACGACTATTTTCGATTCGGTAGGAACAACAATTTTTTCTTTTTCGGATTCGGTTGGACTAGTTTTCGCCGACTCAGCCGGAATTGCTCCATTCGTAGATTCAGCCGGAATTGCTACTTTGACGGATTCAGCCGGAATTGCTACTTTCGCCGATTCTGCCGGAATTGCTACTTTCGCCGATTCTG